>CATPCA010000251.1 GCA_955652545.1 Candidatus Dormiibacterota bacterium | reverse complement strand
GTGCACGGACCAACGCGGCGATGGCATTCGACTCCACCACGGGTCTCACCGTGATGTATGGCGGCGTGTCGGCCTCGGGATCGACGCTCGCCGACACGTGGACCTGGGATGGCTCGTCGTGGGCGACGTCGACGGGCCCCTCGCCCGGGAAGCTGACCGGCGCGCACATGAGCGACGACCCGCCCGACGGCGGGGTGCTCCTCATCGGCGTGCCGCAGCCGGCCAACCAGGGCACCGGCATCGCCTGCGCCGTGGTCGGCTCCGGCGGAGGGGTGACAGGAACGGCGACCGGCTCGACCGGCACCGTGGCGCCGGGCACCCTGGCCACGCCCGGCGGGGCGTTGGGACCGGGGCGAAGTGTGCCGCCGACCAAGAGCGGCGGACCGGTGGCGACCACGCTGCCGCCGGTGACCTCGAGCAGCCCCATCACCGCCTGCCCCACGCCCGTCCCCTATCCCACCTTGCAGACCTGGCTCTTCACCGCCAAGGGGTGGACCCACGTCGCCGGCTCCACGTCGGCCGCGGTCAACGCCGACACCCCGTCCGGCGCCTCGCAGCTCGCCTACGACTCCAGCAGCGGACAGGTGATCGCGGTGAGCAGCAACGCCATCTCGTACTGCGGGCCACCGCTGCGGTCGGGTGCGGCGGCCATGCCTGACGTGGTCTGTCCAGTGACCGGCGCCGCGCAGAACAGCTCGAGTGGGAGCACTCCATGCAGCCCATCGGTGTGCACGTCGATTCCGTGCCGGCTGAGCGCGGTGATGACCGGCTGCCCGCCCTTCTCGAGCACCATCTCGACCTGGACGTGGGCCCACGGGCAGTGGACGCAGCGCAGGGGGGCGATCATCCCGGGGAGCAACACCGGTGTGGCCTTCGGTGACGCCGCCAGCGCCCACGCCACGCTGGTGACGGAGACGTCGAGCGTGCCGTACTGCAGCCAGCCCGAGACGTGCCAGACGGCCCTTCCGACGATCTCGGTGTACACCTGGGTCGGTTCGGCGTGGAGCCAGTCGACCAATGCCGCCAGCGTCGCGGCGGGGCTCTCGCTCGCCGGCGCCACCGTCGCGTCGGTGGGCGGCCACGCCATCCTGCTGACAGTGTCCGGGCAGCTGTACTCCTGGTCGGCGGCGGACGCGCGCTGGGTGCGCCAGGCCGCAGCCCCGCAGCCGGACGGGCGCACCGGGGCGTCGATGGCCGAGGGGCCCGGCGGCTCGATCGTGCTCTTCGGCGGCGTCAGCATCAGCAAGGCGGCCGCGGCCGTGATCGGTAGGCGCGGGTCGGCGGAGGCCGACACCTGGACCTGGAACGGCTCGAGCTGGCGGCACGTCGCGGGCCCGTCGCCACCGCCCGCGACGTCGCCGTCGCCGTGCTCGGACGTGACCGGTCTCGGCACCAACGCGTGCGCGCCACCACCTACCCGCGTGCCGCCGGTGAGCCCACAGAGCGCAGCACCCAAGCAGTCGGTTCCCGCCGGCGCCTGACGCGCCGGCTGCGCCGGGTGGCCGGCGCACGCACAATGCCCGCCGTGGCCGACGACATCCGCGTCGAGGAGCTGGCCGGGAACGACCCGGAAGTCGTCGCCATGCTCGTCGACCTCACCCTCGATGAGCAGAAGCACTACGACCACCCACCGGAGAGCCGCGACGAGGTGGAACGCCGCCTCCACGTTGCCCCCGGGTTCACCGGGGAGAATCGTGTCTTCGTCGCGCGCCGCCCCGACGGAGTGGCTCTCGGGGTGTGCTGGGTGGTGATCTTCGACCCTGGGACCGGTCTCGAGGCGGAGCTGGCCGAGCTGTATGTTCGCCCCGAGGCGCGCGGCAGCGGAGTGGCCCGGGCGCTTGTCGCCAAAGCGATGGCGCTGCTCGCGGCTCGTCACGTCACCTTCGCGTGCGTCTGGACCCGCGACGACAACCCCGCGGCGCTGGCGGCATACCGCGCCGCCGGGTTTGTCCCGACGGAGCAGGCGGTGCTCACCTGGCTCCCCATCCACGACGCTGGGACCGGCGGCGACGCGCGTCACGAATAATGTGCCGATGCCGCTGAGCCCCGAGGAGGTCGCCCACGTCGCCACGCTCGCCCGGCTCGGGCTGAGCGATGAGGAGCGGCGCCGCATCGGGACTGAGCTCGACCTCATCCTCGAGCACATCTCGAGGCTGCAGCGCGCCGACGTCTCTGAGGTGCCCGAGACCGCCCAGGTGGGCAAGCTCGTCAACGTCTGGCGCGACGACGAGCCGGCGCGCTCCCTCGGCCAGGCGCAGGCATTGGCGGAGGCACCCGACACCGATGGCCAGTACTTCAGGGTGGGGGCGATCCAGGAGTGACCACCGCCGGTCTCACCGCGGCCGAGATGGCCGCCGCGCTGAAGCGGGGCGACGTCACGCCGCGCCAGTTGCTCGACGACGCACGCGCCCAGGTCACCCGGCTCGACGGCGGCCTCAACGCGTTCCTGGCCCGCACCGACGAGCTCGCCGAACGCCAGGCGCTGCGCGCCGCGGAGATGCTGAGCGCGGATGCCGGTTCGGCGGGGCCGCTGTGCGGCATCCCGGTTGCGCTCAAAGACGTGCTCTGCGTCGATGGCTACCCGACCACCGCCGGGTCTCGGATCCTTGACGGCTTCCGCCCGCCGTACACGGCCACCGCGGTGCAGCGGTTGCTCGACGCCGGGGCCGTCCCCGTCGGCAAGACCAATTGCGACGAGTTCGCCATGGGATCCTCCACCGAGAACTCCGCGTTCGGGCCGGTCGGCAACCCGTGGGACGTCGAGCGGGTCCCCGGTGGAAGCAGCGGCGGCAGCGCGGCGGCAGTCGGGGCGGGCATGGTGCCGATCAGCTACGGCAGCGACACCGGCGGGTCCATCCGCCAACCGGCGTCGCTGTGCGGTGTCGTCGGGTTCAAGCCCACCTACGGGCGGGTGTCGCGGTACGGGTTGATCGCCTTCGCGTCATCGCTCGACCAGGTTGGGCCGTTCGCCCGTTCGGTCGAGGACGCCGCCGCCGCGTACGTTGCCGTGGCGGGTCATGACCCGAGCGACAGCACCTCGCTGCCCGACCAGGTCGACGACCCGGTGGCGGTGTTGCAGCGCGGGGTGAACGGCATGCGCCTGGGCGTGCCGCGCGAGTACATGGGGGAGGGCCTCGAACCGGGCGTCCGAGAGCGGGTCACCGAGGCGATCGCGGTGCTGGAGAGGCTCGGCGCGGCCGTGCAGGAGGT
>CATPCA010000250.1 GCA_955652545.1 Candidatus Dormiibacterota bacterium | reverse complement strand
GCGCGCTGCCGGTGATGGCGCACGCACCCGAAGAGGTGGCGGAGATGGCCAGTGTGGCGGGTGCGCTGGTGCTGAACATCGGCACCCTCACCCGGGAATGGGTCGAGTCGATGATCCTCGCCGGTCGTGCCGCGGATCGCGCCGGCGTGCCCGTCGTGTTCGACCCCGTCGGCGTCGGCGCGACGACGCTGCGCACGGAGAGCGCGCAACGCATCCTGCACGAGGTGGGGGTGGCGATCGTGCGCGGCAACTCGGCTGAGATTGCCACCCTGGCCGGCCGCACTGCACAGATCCGCGGCGTCGAGGCCATCGCAGTCACCGACGACATCGGCGAGCTGGCCAGGGCGGCGGCACGCACGCTTGGTTGCACGGTGGCGGTCACCGGCCCGGTCGACGCGGTCAGCGACGGGGTCACCACTCTGCTGGTGGCCAACGGTCACGCTCTGCTGGCCACGGTCAGTGGCACCGGCTGCATCGCGTCGGCGATCACCGGTTGCTTCGCGGCCATCAATCGCAAGCGGCCGTTGCAGGCAGCAACCGAGGCGCTGGTGGCGCTCGGCGTCGCCGGCGAGGACGCAGCCGAGCACAGCAGCGGCCCGGGCACGTTCCACGCCGCCCTCTACGACGCGCTCTACGCGCTCTCGCCGGACACCGTGGACGCACGAGCGAAGATCAGCCCCCGATGAGGCTCCACGCCATCGTCGACAGCATCGAGGTGGCTGTGCAGGCGGTGGCCGGCGGCGCCACCGTTGTCCAGGTGCGGCTCAAGGACGCCGGCACCGCCGCGCGCGCCGAGATGGGGCTGCGGCTCCGCCATCTTCCGGCCATGCTTGTCATCAACGACGACGTCGAGGCCGCGTTGCGCTGTGGAGCCGACGGAGTTCACCTCGGCCAGACCGATCGTGGCGCCGAGCGGGCGCTGTCGTACGGCCTGATGCTGGGAATCAGCGCTCGTGACGTGGACCAGGCCGCCGATGCGCGCGCCCTCGGTGCCGCCTACATCGGTGCGGGGCCTGTGTGGACGACGCCGACCAAACCGGACTCGGGCATGCCGATCGGCATCGAGGCGATGGCCGCGATGTGCGCGGCCGTGGACATCCCCGTTGTCGCCATCGGCGGTGTCAACGCGACCAACGCCGCACGCTGCATCCTTGCCGGCGCGGCCGGCGTGGCCGTGGTCCGCGCGGCAGCCGATACCGCGCTGGTGAGGCTCGCTGTCGACGCGGCGTTGGCGGTCAGCGCGAACGCCTGACCGAGCCGCGCCGTGTCGCTCAGTCCGAGGCGCCGTCCGTCTCGTCGAGCGGCCGGGCGTTCGGCGCCACGGAACGGAAGCGGCGGACGATCTCGGGGAGAAGGTTGACCGCGATGACCGGGTTCTCGATGAGGAACTGGCGGAAGCTGCCGTCGCCGAGAGTCAGGCAGCGCAGTCGCGTGGTCGCCTTGACGCTGGCGGTGCGCGACTTGCCGTCAAGCGCCGCCACCTCGCCGAAGAAGTCGCCCGCATGGAGGTGGTGGACGACGTTGCCGTCGACGATGACGTCAGCCTCGCCCTCGAGGATGATGAAGAAGTCAGGTCCGGAAAGCCCCTCGGTGAGGATGCCGTGGCCGGCGAGGTAGGTCGACTCGTCGAACCGCTCGGCGGCCTTGCGGATCTGGTCTTTGTCCAATCCGGCGAAGAGCGGGCTGCGCTCCAGGGTGGGAATCACGTCCTCGCGAACAGTGGCCATGGCAATCTCCCTCCACGTGGCGCGGACCGCGCCGTTGTGGCCAGTGTAGCCCGGTGGTCAGTCGAGGAAGTCGGCGAGCCGGCGGCTCCGCGAGGGATGGCGCATCTTGCGCAATGCCTTCGCCTCGATCTGCCGGATGCGCTCACGGGTGACGCCAAATCGGCGGCCGACCTCGTCGAGCGTGCGCGGATGGCCGTCGACGAGCCCGAAGCGGAGCTGGATGACGCGCCGCTCGCGCGGCGTGAGGGTGTCGAGGATGTCCTCGACCTCGACGCCGAGCATGGTGCTCGCGGCTGCGTCCTGCGGACGGATCGCACCCGTGTCCTCGATCAATTCACCGAGCTCGGCGTCGCCGTCATCACCCACCGGCGTCTCGAGCGACACCGGATCCTGAGCGACACGGCGGATCTCCTTGACACGCTCGGGGGTCAGGCCGAGCTCTTCGGCGATCTCCTCATCGTCGGGCTCGCGGCCGAGCTCCTGCACCAGCCGGCGGGCGACGCGCGCCTGGCGGTTGACCAACTCCACCATGTGAACGGGGATGCGAATGGTGCGCGCCTGGTCGGCGATGGCACGAGTGATCGCTTGCCTGATCCACCAGGTGGCGTACGTCGAGAACTTGTAGCCGCGGTGATAGTCGAACTTGTCGACGGCGCGGAGCAGGCCGAGGTTGCCTTCCTGGATCAGATCGAGGAAGGGCATCCCGCGCCCGAAGTACTTCTTGGCGATGCTGACCACCAGGCGCAGGTTGGCCGCGGCGAGCAGGTGCTTGGCGTCGTCATCGCCGGCCTCGATGCGCTGTGCGTAAAGGACCTCCTGCTCCTTGGTCAACAGCGCAACCTCGCCGATTTCGCGCAGGTACATGCGCACCGGGTCATCGAGCGAGACCGCGGTGCTGACGTCGACGAGGGCGGGTGTGTCCTCCTCCTCGTCGGCGTTCTCGACACCCTCGCCGGCGATGGCGATGCCCATCTGCCTGAAGGAGTCGAACAATCGCTCGAGAGCGTCAGGCTCGAGCTCGAGATCTGGGAATGCCGCGATGATGTCGTCGGCAGGGATCTCCCCGTGCTCCTTGCCGCGCACGATCAGACCCTCGGCGGCCATCACCAACGGATCGACCGCCGCGCCGGTGGCGCGTGTCTGCGTCAGCGTTGCGGTTGGCATGCTCTCAGAGTCGCTCCCAGTCCCAGGTCATCAATCGGATGTCCCTCCCCAAACATACAGCGTGACGGTTTTGGTCTCGGTTCTGCAGCGCACACGGTCTGCGTCGGCCGATATCACCGGCCCACCTCGCGACTGGGAGGCGTCAGCCGGGCGCGCTCGCGACCGCGGGGGACGCGGGATCGGCGTGGAGCAGCAGCCCGTCCCGGTCCATGGCGGCGGGGCGGCCGAGATGGTAACCCTGTCCGAGCTGGACGCCTGCCCTGGCAACCACGCGAGCCATCGCCTCGTCCTCGATGCCCTCGGCGATCGGGGTGGGTCCGCCCAGCCGTGCCCGCGCTGAGCAGCGCTCAGCGAAACCGCGAAGCGCCGGGTCGGACATCGCCGCGACCGTCGGACGAGACAGCTTGATGAAGTCCGGCTGCTCGCTCGAGGCCAACAGGAATTCCTCGTCGGTGGCATCGACAGCGATGGCGACCCGCGCGCCGCGGCGCCGGTACGGCCGCAGCAATTCCATCAGCGCCGCCACGTCAGGAACCGCGGAGGGTCGAACCACCTCGATGACGACTCCCAGGACCGGTCGACCAGCATCGGTCAGCAACTGCGCCAGCGAGCCGGCGTCGGACTCGCCGTTCTGCAGCGCGTCCGGGTTGAGGTTCAGGGAAAGGAAAGGCCCGTCGGCCATCCCGCGTGCCCCGTCGAGCGCAGCACGACGGCAGAGCCAGTCCAGGTCGCGGGTCACACCCTGGGCGCGGGCGGTCCGGAAGAACTCCTCGACGCTGCCGTCGTCGGCGACGTTGGCAGGACGCGCCAGCGCCTCGTAGCCGGCGACCGTTCGTGAGTCGAGGTGGAGGATGGGCTGGTACACGGCGCGGACGTGCTGGCGGGTCAGCACCCGGGCAAGGACACCGTTCCAATTCGCCGCGCCGCGCTTCTTGATGATGGACCTCCGTCGGAGAGTCAGTGGCCTCGCTCGTGCTCCAGGAGGCGACGCTTGGTATCCAGACCATAGTAATAACCCCCCAGTGACCCATCGCTGCGCACAATGCGGTGACAGGGCACGAACAGACAGATGGCATTACGGGCGCATGCCGACCCGGCGGCTCGGACCGCTCGCGGCGCCCCGGCCCTCGCGGCGAGCTCCGCGTAGCTCACCGTGGT
The DNA here is from genome assembly GCA_955652545.1 of Candidatus Dormiibacterota bacterium. Next base: position 84 of record CATPCA010000250.1, on the reverse strand, counting down.
GCCTGGGATCACCTCGCGCATCGCCGCCCAAACCCTTGCGTGGAAAGGCCCACCGGGCTGGCTCACGGCGACGGTGGCGAGGGC
>CATPCA010000249.1 GCA_955652545.1 Candidatus Dormiibacterota bacterium | reverse complement strand
CTCCGGTTGGGCGCGCAGCTTTTCGCTGGCCGCGATCTCCCAGCCGTCGACGCTGATGCCGAGGAGCGAGCCGGCTGCCAGGCGCAGCTGGTTGAAGCCGCGCAGCCACGCGTAGACCTGCGCCTCGGTGAGCACGAGCAGCTCCTCACCGGCACCGAGCGCATCTCGGATGACGTCGAGGTCGGCCTCGTAGCCGCGCTCGATCTCCGGCCGCACCCAGCGGTCGTACTCACTCTGCATGGTCTGGTCGTCGTACGCGCGTGGGGTGGTGGCCAGGACGCGGCTGATGTGGGTTTCCAGCCGGCCGATGATGTCGAGCAGCGCATCACGCTCGGCCGCGTCGAAGCGGACCTGGATGCGGCCCCGCCGCTTGAGCACCGAGGCCACCTGCCGCTCGCCCCCGCTAGAGCCGGGCCAGGGTGGCCTGGAGCCCGAACGCGTGCAACCGCGCCACCGAGACCTCGGCCTGCTCGCGCGGCTGGGTGGCGACGATTGCCTTTCCCTCCTCGTGCACCTGGAGCATCAGCCTGGTCGCGGTCACGTGGTCGTAGCCGAAGAGCTTCCTGAGCACCAGAACGACGTAGGTCATGAGGGTGATCGGGTCGTTCCACACGATCACGTTCCACCCGGGATCTCGGACCAACTTCTCCTCGCGGACAGGGGCCTCGACCGGGACCGGGGTTGCCGTGGTCACCCGCCTAGGGTAGCGCGGCGCCTGCCGGCGTGCCCCGTGCCGCCTCCGCAGAGCGGGCGGCATCCGCATACACACTCAGGACGCGGTCGGCGCTGCCGGCGCCGGCGAAGCAGCCCACCGCCCGGGCCCTCGCCGCCTCGCCGAGATGCGCCCGCAGCGCGCGGTCGGAGATCAGATGCCGCAGAGCGTCGTCCAGAGCCGGGCGCAGCGGGTTGGCGGGGATCACCAGCCCGGCATCGTGGAGCGCGCTGCCGTCCTCGCCGGCGTCCGTGGCGACGATGGCGCAGCCCGCGGCCATCGCCTCCAACAGTGACAGGGCGAGCCCCTCGGCGGTGGACGGCAGCACGAACACGTCGCAGCCGCGCAGCAGTTCGAGCTTGCGGGCGTCGGACACAAGCCCGAGGACGCGGATGTTGGGGTGGCCGGCGGCGCGCCTGCGCAACCGGTCGCGCTGGATCCCGTCGCCGGCGAGGCAGAGGACATGGTCGTCGGGGAGGCCGAGCGAGAGGAAGGTGTCCACCAGCGCCGGGACACGCTTCTCCGGGTCGAGCCTGCCGAGGTAGAGAACCACCAGCCGCGCTCCAAGCTCCCCGTGGAGAGACGATGGACCGGGGCTGATCACGTCAGTGTCGACGCCGTTGGCGACGACCACGGCCCGGTCGGCCGGGTACCCGGCGCTGATCAGGAGGTCGCGCTGTCCCTCGCTCAGGGCGATGCAGCGGTCGACGTGGCGCATGTGCAGCCGGTGGTAGCGGTAGAGGCCCTGCAGCACCCTGCCGCGCGCGGTCCCCTCGGGGCCATGGGGGAGATGGAACGTCGCCACGCAGGCCGCGCCGACGCGATGCGCAGCGCGAGCGATCGCTCCATCGAACAACGAGAAGCTCCATGAGATGTGGACGATGTCCGGGCGGAACTCCTCGAGCGCTGCACGGACGGCGGCCATCGTCCCCGGCGTCGGGATGGTCACGGTCTTGAAATGCAATGCCCGCAGCCAGACGGCGTCGCGGGCGTCGACCGGCGCCTCGTCGCCATCCCCGTGGTGAGCGAAGAAACGCACTGTCGCCCCGCGGGCGCGCAGCGAGCGCACCAGCTCGCGGCTGTAGGTGGAGAGCCCGTCGATGCGTCGCCCCTCGGCGTGGCCGAAGAAGGCGATGCGCAACGGCTTGCCCTCAGCTGTCATCGGCAGCGACCACGCGTTGCGGCGCCGTCGCGGTGTTGCGCAGGTCGAAAAGCGACACGCCGTGCAGCTGGTAGCGGCGCCGCACATACGCGAAGAGCGTGATGCCGATCACCGCGCTCAACCCTTTGTCGGCGGTGCGGTGCAGGACGGCGGCGGCCGTGGCCACGCCGAAAGGCAGCCCGCCTGCCGCCACCAGCAGCCCGGCCGTGGTCGCCTCGAAGGCGCCGAGACTGCCCGGCGACAGGGTGATCGCCGACGCCACGTTGCTGATCGAGTAGATGAAGGCCGCGCTCACCCAGTCCAGGCGTCCCGGCGCGATGGCGTCGACGACGAAGAAGAAGAGGCTGATGGCCATGAGCGCCTGCACCGCGCTGATCCAGAGCCAGACGTAGGTCCGCCAGTTCTCGAACAGCACCACCGCGTCCGCCTGGAGCTGGTCGATCGTTGCCAACATCCTGCTCAGCAGTGGAAGGCGGGTGACCACCGCTCGCACCCGCGAGAACACGGGGCGCACGGTCAGCAGCACGACGACGAGCACGGTGCCGCCGAGCGCCGCGGCAACACCGGCGCGTGCGAAGGAGTAGCGACTCGAACCTGGGAGCGCGGCCGCGATCAGCAGGCCCGAGTACAGAAGTTCCTGCACGGTCACCGCCGCCACCGCCGACCCCACTGCGACGGAGGTGGTTCTCGCGATCAGGATGGCGCGGGTCAACTCCCCCAGCGGCAGCAAGGCCGTCGCCTGTCCGGTCAACGTCATCAACACCGTCTCGCCAAGCGGCGGAGGTGGGCGCGCGACCACCCGCAGCAGCGTCCACCAGCGCACACCCTGGAGGATGTAATAGCCCACCGAGAGCCCGATCACGATGGGGATGTCGCGGAGGTGGAAGTGCCGGATGGCCCCGCCGACCTGGCCCGGGTTGCTGGCCACGACCAGCGAGCCGATCACCAGCAGCGCCACCACCACGGGGATCCGGCGCCGGCTGAACACCCGCTGGCGGATCGTCGGGTGCAGCGGCCTGCTGCGGCGCGCGCCCGCCATCGGACCACGGTCGCTCGTCGCCGCCATCCCCCGCTCGACCGGGCGCGACTTCACCAGGGCAGTGTAGGAGGCCCACGGCCGACACAGGCCCGATCTGACCGATCTCGGAGAGCCATTCCACCCTACACATTGCGCTCCCCAGGCCGCGGCCCGACCAGCGCCTGGCCGGGTCGCTCGTCAAGGAAGAGCCGGCGGAGCAGGACCCCGCGTTCATTGTCGGATGCCGCGCTGTGCATGTCGGACCTCAGGCCCTCGAGGCGGCGCAGGACCACGGCCGCGAGCAGCCCGGCGCAGGTGATGGCCAGGTCCCGGCCACCGATCCAGGCCGCGGCGATGGGCAGCGCCGAGAACCCCGCCAGCACCCCGATCGCGATCGCATGGGTCGCGGCGCCTACGGCGTAGCACACCAGCAGCACCGCCAGGAGCACGGGGCTGATCGCGGCGACCGCCCCCGTGGCCACGGCGATGCCCCGCTGCCCGTGGAACCGCAGCCAGATCGGCCAGCAGTTGCCTGCCACCGCGCAGACGGCGGCGAAGTCGAGGAACGTGCCCTCGCCCCCCACGGCTCGGGCCACCAGCACAGGGATGAGCCCCTGGGCGAATTGGATCGGCCCGGAGATCACGGCCAGCCGCCGGCCGGTGTTGCGGAACAGGTTGCTCGTGCCCGGGTTGCCCGAGCCGACCTCGCGGAGGTCGAGGCCGGCACGCCACCGTCCGAGCAGCCATGCCACCGGGACCGAGCCCACCAGGTAGGCACCCACCAGCACGATGACCTCGACCGCGGTGGCGGGCTGCCTCATGCGGCCGGCGGAAGTGGATCGTCGGCGAGGACGGTCAGCGCGGCGAAGCCCAAGGCCCCGGGCCCGATGTGGACGCCGATCACCGGCGCCAGCGCCACGGTCTCGTCGTGGTCAACCGCGATCACCTCGACGAGCCGGTCGCGGAGCTGCCCCACCGCCGCGCCGGCGTCGGCGTGGAACAGGATCAGCCGGTGCGGGAGCCCGGGCGCGAGTCGCTCGCGGGCGACCCGCTCGAGCGCCCGGAGCACGCCGCTGTCGGTACGTGCCAGCGCGACCCGGCTGGTGTCGCCACCGTGCATCTCGAACACCGGACGCACGTGCAGGGCGTCGGAGACGCCCGCCACGAGCGCGGGGACCCGGCCGCTGCGCGCCACGAACTCGAGGGTCGCCAGGGCCCCGAACATGCGCACCGCAGCGCAGGCCTGCTGCACTCGCGCCAGCAGGGCGTCCTGGTCCGCGCCGCTGGAGCACAGCGCCCAGGCGAGACGGGCCACCAGCGCGTATCCGGCCGCCGCGGTGGAGGTCTCGACGACCGTGACCGTGGGCGTGGCTTGCCGGCCCGCAAACAGGCCCGCCGCGACCATCGCGCTTCCGTGGGTGCCACTCCAGCGGGCGGGAATCGTCAGGCAGACGATCGCATCCACACCGGCGGCGACACGTTCGAAGGCGGCGAGGTACTCGCCGGGGCTCGGCGTCGACGTGCTGGCGCGCTCGCCACGACGCAGCCGCGCGTACAGCTCGGCAGCTTCACCGTCCGCGAGGGTCACGCCACCGACCGCGACGTGGTACGGGACGACGGCAAGGCCCGCGTCGATCCGCTCCTCGAGTGCGGCGCCGGTGTCGACGACGAGGGCGACGCGCCGGCTGCTCACATCGACAGCCGGGAGCGGGTCGAGTGCATGGAGCGCCCGATGCTACCAGCCGGTGGGCTTCCTCCCCGCCGATCCCACCGTCAGCCTGAGCCGGCTACGCGCTGTTGCGGACCCCGGTGCCGAGGTCGACGATGTCGGCCCAGATGCTGTGCGTCTTGCTCGGCGCCGGCGCCGGTCCGTCGAGGACCGCCTGGAGCGGGAGCTCGCATGAATGGCACACGATCCAGATTGGACCGGGCTCGCTGACGTGTCGCTCGAGCCGGTGGCGTTCGCCGCAGTCTTCACAGGTGATGGTCACTCGCATCGCTTTCGCAGGGTGGCACCCCGAAGGCGACGGACCACACGTCCGACAGTCGCCAGCCGGATACCGCGCGGCAACAGAACGCCGACATCCTCGGATTGGCGTGTCCGCTACACTCCGAGGGTTCGCAATCGGCACGGACGCACACGAGTCCGTTTGAGCCACAACAGCGAACAGTTCCGCGGGCCCCGCCCGCAGCGCTCCCAACAGCCCGCACGATCCCGCAGGTGACACCAGCGACCCGTCGCCGCCGTCGTGTCCCCGCCGCGGTGCAATTGGGAAAGTCAAAGGAGAAGCGTGGCCTCGACCCTGGTCCCTGACGAAGAGATCACCATGGAGCAGCTGCTCGCCGAGGAGGAGCACGTCATCCGGGCGCTCGCCCACGGCGACATCGTCGACGGCACCGTGGTACGCGTCGACCCCGACGAGGTGCTGGTCGACATCGGCGCCAAGTCCGAGGGGGTCATCTCCAACCGTGAGCTGAGCGCGCGCGGCGAGGCGCCGGTGGTGCTCAACCCGGGAGACGACGTCAAGGTCTACGTGGTCCAGCCCGAGAACGAGGATGGCAATGTCGTCCTCTCCCTGCGCAAAGCCCGCGCCGAAGGCATCTGGCAGGCCGTGGCGCAGAAGGAGTCGGAGGGTGAGATCCTCGACGCCGAGGTCCGCGAGCAGAACAAGGGCGGCCTGATCGTCAACATCATGGG
>CATPCA010000248.1 GCA_955652545.1 Candidatus Dormiibacterota bacterium | reverse complement strand
GACCGTCGAGGAGCTCCTCGAGGCACGCGTGGAGATCACGCCCACGCTCGACGAGACCGTCGTCGGCGGCCTGGTCCGCTTCGAGGACGCGCTCTTCGAGCTGTCCCAGTGAGCTCGCGTCTCAGCGTCGCCGACCTGCGCTTCGTCAACCGCGTGGCGGCGCGCCGCTTGCTTGGCGCCGACCCGCCGCCGGCCGACGGCGACGCGCTGGCGGCGGCGCTGGACGGTGCCGTCGGGGACACCCCCCTGGACAGGGCCGCAGCACTGGCCGCGGCCCTGCTCGGCGGCGGGATGTTCGCGGTGGCTCCGCTCCAGACCACGCTGCTCGTCGTGCACTGCGCCCTGGCCTTCGACGGGTTCATCCTGCTCGCGCCGCAGGGGGTGATCGTCGGGATGATCCGCGGCCTCGCCCACGACGGTGACGCCGCGACGTTCGCTCGCTGGCTGGAGGACCGCACCGTCCCTTCCGCCTCCGGCAGCTGATGCCACCGCGTCCTCTGGCCGTCGCCGTGGTGTGGCACATGCACCAACCGTGGTACCGCGACGACGTTGCCGGGCAGTTCGTGCTTCCCTGGGTGCGGCGCCGGGCGGCCAAGGACTACTTGCACATGCTGCAGGTGCTGGAGCGACACCCCGACATGCGCGTCACCATCAACATGGTCCCGTCGCTGCTCGCCCAGCTCGAGCTGTACGGCGACGGCGATGTCACGGACGCCGATCGCGACCTCTGCCTGCGCGGTGCGGACGAGCTGACCGGGGCGGAGCGCGCCTTCCTGGTCGCCGGCGCCGCCCACGATGACTACGGACGTCGGGTGGAGCTGCTGTCCCCATACATCGAGCTTGTCCGGCACCTCGCCGGCAGCGATGTCGCGGCGGCCGGCGTCGACGACATCCGCGACCTGCAGCTGTGGACACTGCTCGCGTGGATCGACCCGGACCAGATCCGCGCCGACCCCGCCCTGCTGGCGCTCGCGCAACGCGGCCGTGGCTTCACTGAGAGCGACAAGCACACCGTCGACCACGCCCAGCTGACGTTGCTCCGCGCCGTCATCCCGGCGTACCGGGAGGCGGTGGCGTGGGGGCGGGTGGAGCCGATGACGAGCCCTTTTCACCATCCCATCCTGCCGCTGCTCATCGACACGACATCGGCACGCGTGGCCACGCCCGACATCGTCCTTGCCGAGCCGCCGCTGCACGCCGAGCCCGACGCCAGCGAACAGGTTCGCCGCGGCCTCGACAGCTTCGCGCGTGTCGTCGGGCGCCGCTCAGCGGCGATGTGGCCGCCGGAGTGCGCGGTGTCGCCACAGACGGCTGCACTCATGCATTCGTGCGGCCTGCGGTTCGCGATCAGCGACGAGCTGGTGCTCAACCGCACCCTGGGACACAGCGCGCGCGACACCGGGGAGCTGTACCGTCCGTACGCGGACTCGAGTGGGCTCTCCATGGTCTTCCGCGACGCCGTGCTGAGCAACCTCATCGGCTTCACGTACCAGTCGATGTCAGGCGAGGACGCGGCCGCCGACCTGCTGGCGCGGCTGGCGGCCATCGCCCACTCTGCGCCCGAAGATGAGGTGGCGCGGCTGGTGACGATCGCGCTCGACGGTGAGAACTTCAAGGATTTCTACGCGGAGAATGCCACCCCGTTCCTGGACGCGCTGTACACGGGATTGGTGGCGAGCACCGAGCTGCAGACCGTGCACATCGGCGCCTTCCTCGACGGCGACACTGCCGCGTCAGGCCCTCTGCCAACTCTGTGGACCGGCTCGTGGGTCGACGCCGACCTGCGCACGTGGATCGGCGACGGGGCGCACACTCGGGCGTGGACGCTGCTGGCGATGACCCGCGACACGCTGCTGCGCGTCGATGCCCCGTCCGCGCATCCCCGTGCCTGGGACGAGCTGCTCATCGCCGAGAGCTCCGACTGGTTCTGGTGGTTCGGTGAGCACCACGACTCCGGCTTCGACGCGTCGTGGGACGAGTTGTTCCGGACCCACCTGCGCAACGCGCACACACTCGCCGGCCTGGATGTGCCGCCCGCCGTCGACCAGCCGGGGAAAGCGTCGGCTGCGATCGGCCATGATTGTGCGCCGCTGCGCAGCATCGACCCGGTCAGCCGTGGCCCGGTGGAGTGGCAGAGCGGCGGGATCGCAGAGGTGGGCGCCGTCTACGGTGCGATGCGACCCCCGGCGAGCAGCGTCACGCGCATTCTCTACGGCGCCGGCGGGGGCCGTCTCCACATCCGCTTCGGCGAGGGCACGCCGCGGTTCGACCGTGTGGTCATCGACGCAGGTCCGGTCGGCACCCTGGTCGTCGAGCGTGCGGCGCGCAGCCTCTCGGTGGCCACACCCATCCTTGGTCCGCTCGACTTCGCGATCACGCTCGACGAAGCCGGACGGGGCAGCGAGCGCGTCCCGCTGCACGGGGCGCTCCACGTGAAGAATCCCGCCGGCGGCGTCGACTCGCGGCTGCGAGTGCTGATCGTGGCGGCGGAATGCGCACCGCTGGCCACCGCCGGGGACCTCGCCGGGGTCGTCGCGGCGACTGCGGCAGATGCCGCCGAGCTCGGCCACGAGGTCGTCGTCGTCATTCCCCATCACCGGGAGGGGGCGTTCGGCCGCTCAGCCGGCGTGCGAATCGACCGGCTGACAGGCTCGGCCTGGGGAGCGCCGCTGGAGGCGCGGGTCGTCCAGGGAGCGCTGGAGGGGAGCGACACTCCAATTCTCAGCGTCGATGCCCCGGCCTGGTTCGATCGCGATGCCGTCTACGGCGCCGCGGACGACGGCGAGCGCTACCTCGCCTTCTGCACGCTCGTGGCCACGCTGATCAACGAGACAGGCTTCGCTCCCGACATCGTGCACGGCTTCGAGTGGCAGACAGCGGCCCTGCTGGCCCAGGTCGCCGAGTTGCCGTCGCCGCCGGCAACCGTCCTCAGCATCGGCGACGGGTCGCCCGGCTACGTGCTCGACGCCCCCACCCTCGGCGGCGCCGGTGTCGACGGGGGCGCCGCGGGTGCGGTCGACCTCGTGGACCTCGGCCGTCGCGTCGCCACAGTCGTCGAGCAGAGGCCGCGCCGGCAGACGCTGGCGCAGACCTACGATGCCGCGCTGAGCCGCCGCCGTCCCGATCGCTGAGTCGCCCGGTTCGCCGGTTCGCGCGCGCCGCTGGGCCTATGATTGCCGGCGCTGATGAATTCGTCAGACGCGGCGCGGGCGGCACGGGCATGAAGGCGGTGGTCATGGCCGGCGGCGAGGGCTCGCGCCTGCGGCCGCTGACCAGCCAGTTCCCCAAGCCGCTGGTGCCGGTGGCTGGGACACCGGTCGTCGAGCACATTCTCCGGCTGCTCCGCGACCACGGGATCACCGAGGTGATCCTCACCCTCCAGTACCTGGGCGCCGAGATTCGCAACCGCCTCGGCGACGGATCCGACCTCGACATGCAGATCGAGTACGTGGTCGAGGACCAGCCACTCGGCACCGCGGGGAGCGTCCGCAACGCGGCCCACCTGCTCGATGACACCTTCCTGGTGATCAGCGGCGACGCGCTCACGGACTTCGACCTGACGTGGGTGATCGAGGAGCATCGCCGCCGCCAGAGCCACGCCAGCATCGTCCTCAAGAGCGTGCCCAACCCGCTGGAGTACGGGGTGGTCGTCACCGAGGCCGATGGCCGGGTCAAGCGCTTCCTCGAGAAGCCGTCCTGGGGGGAGGTCTTCAGCGACCACGCGAACACCGGCGTCTACGTGATCGAGCGGTCCGTCCTCGAGCACATCGAGCCGGACGTCTCCGTGGACTGGTCCCAGGACGTGTTCCCGCGGATGCTGCGCCGCAAGGAGCCGCTGTTCGGCATTGTGGCTGAGGGCTACTGGTGTGACATCGGCTCGATCCAGTCCTACATGCAGGCCAATTGGGATGCGCTGGAGGGCAACGTGCGCCTGCACATCCCGGGCAGGCGCGAGGGCAATGTCTGGATCGGCGACGGCGTCGAGTTCGGCATCGGCGTACAGCTCGAGGGGCCTGCATTCATCGGGGACGAGGTCAAGCTCAAGGCCGGGGCCTTCATCAACGGCCACGCCGTCATCGACAAGTACACGATCATCGACGACAACGCCAAGGTCTCGAACACGGTGATCTGGCCGCATTCCTACATCGGGGAGAACTGCCGGCTGCGTCAGAGCATCATCTGCCGCAACGTCACCATCAAGAACGGCAGCCTTCTCGAGGAGAACACCGTCGTCGGCGACGACTGCGTCATCGGCGTCGGCTCACGGGTGCGCTCGGGGGTGAAGATCTGGCCGCACAAGGAGGTGGAGCCGGGCTCGACGGTCAACGAGTCGGTGATCTGGGCCGGCGAGTGGAGACGCGGCCTTTTCTCGTCGTACGGGATGGGCGGCCTGATCAACGTCGAGCTGACCCCGGAGTTCTGCGCGCGTCTCGGGGCCGCGTTCGCGGCCACGCTGCCACGCAACGCCACGATCGCGATCTCCCGCGACCACGCGCGCAGCTCGCGCATGATCAAGCGTGCG
>CATPCA010000247.1 GCA_955652545.1 Candidatus Dormiibacterota bacterium | reverse complement strand
GTTTGTCGTTGGAGCCTCGTGTCAACCCCGTGGTGCGATGATGGGGGAGCGTTCAACCCCCATCATCACCGCGGTGCCACCATTGGCACCCGTGACCGGAAGTTCTTCAATCAGTGCCTGACAGCGTCTCTCTCACCCTCCCCGCGATGGGCGAATCCGTGGCTGAGGGCACCATCTCACGCTGGCTCAAGGCCGTCGGTGACAGCGTCGCCGAGGGAGAGACCCTGGTCGAGGTGACCACCGACAAGGTCGACGTGGAGGTGCCCTCACCGACGGCGGGCACGATCGAGAGCATCGTCGCCCAGGAGGGCGACACCGTGGTCGTCGGGGCCACGCTGGCAACCATCGCGCCGGGAACCAACGGCGCTGCCGTCGCCCAGGCTCCTGACCAGGCAGCCAAGGCCGCCCCGGCCCCGGACGAGGCCACGCCGGCCCCAGCTGACGTCGCCCCGGCTCCAGCCGAGGCCACGCCGGCCCCAGCTGACGTCGCTTCGGCCCCAGCCGAGCCGCCGGCCGCAGCAGCGCCACAAGCGCAAGCGCCACCCGCATCGGCAGCGCCACCCAAACCGGCCGCGGCGGACGCGGACGGGGGCGGCGACGCCAACGCCTCACCGCTGGCCCGGCGCGCCGCCGCCATCCGCGGCGTCGACCTCCAGGCAGTCACCGGCACCGGTCCACAGTCGATGGTCCGCAGCGGCGACGTCAAGGCAGCTGCCGCCGCGGGGCCGGCGCCCCAAGCCCCCGCCCGCACGCAGACGGCGCCGTCTGCGCCGCCGGACGGCGTCACCGTCGAACTGCGCGGGCCGGCCGCGTCGCTGGTCGACTACATGGAGCAGAGCCGCGACATCCCCACCGCGACATCGTTCCGCACCCTGCCGGTCACCGTGCTGGACGCCCGTCGCCGCGAGCTGAACCTCGCTCTGGCAGCGACGGGCAAGGAGATCAAGGCCTCGTTCACCCATCTCATCGGCCATGCGATCGCACGCGCGGCCGCGGAGATGCCGGCGATGTGCGCCCACTTCGCGCGCACCGAGCAGGGGCGCCCCGTCCGCGTCGAGGGCGGCGTCCACCTCGGCCTGGCCGTGGACACCCGGCGCAAGGACGGCAGCCGGTTCCTGGTGGTGCCGGTGATCAGGGATGCGGGACAGCTCGACTTCGCCGCTTTCCGCACCGAGTACGAGCGTCTCATCGAGCGCGCGCGAAGCAACGCCCTCGCTGCAGAGGAGCTGCGCGGGGGGACCATCACGCTGACCAACCCCGGCGGCATCGGCACGGTTGCGTCGGTGCCGCGCTTGATGCCCGGGCAGGGAACAATCGTCGCGGTCGGCGCGCTCGGCTACTCCGCCGAGTGGCGCGACGCACCGGAATCGCGACCGCGCGAGCTCGGCGTCGCCAAGGTCATGACCATGACCTCGACGTATGACCACCGCGTCATCCAGGGGGCGCAGTCGGGGGAGTTCCTGGCTCGCATCGAAGCGCTTCTGGCTGGCGAGGACGGGTTCTACGACACCGTCTTCGCCAGCCTCACCGCGGGGGTTCCGGCGGCCGAGATCCAGCGCCCGGTGCAGGCGACGCCGCCCGCCGACTCGGCCGCACACCTCGCCGCCGTGCAATCAGGCCAACCGTCACGACAGATGCTCGGCGCCATGCAGGCGGCGACCTCGCTGATCAAGGCGCACCGCACCCATGGCCACCTCGGGGCACACCTCGACCCGCTGGGCACGCCGCCCATCGGCGACCCGGCGATGGAGCCGGAGACGTATGGGCTGACCCAGGATGTGATGGAGAAGCTCCCCGCCGACCTGCTCCGCGTGTACGTGCCCGGGCGCACGCTCGCCGAGGTGCTGCCCAACCTCCGACGCACCTACTGCGGAACCATCGCCTACGAGATCGAGCACATCGCCAGCCACGAGCAGCGGGTGTGGCTGCGCGAGCACATCGAGTCCGGCGCCTACCGGCTGCCGTTCAACGCAGACGCCAAGCGCCGTCTGCTGCAGCGTCTCACCAAGGTCGAGGCGATGGAGCGCTACCTGCGCCGCACCTTCCTCGGGCAGAAGACGTTCTCCGCGGAGGGCGTCGACGCGATGGTGCCGATGCTCGAATACCTGCTCAGCGCCATCGCCGACGACGGCATCGGCGAGGTGATCATGGGCATGGCGCACCGCGGCCGGCTTGCCACGATCGCGCACGTCGTCAATCGACCGTACGAGTCGGTGCTCGCGGCCTTCGAACGCGGCGAGCAGCGGCGGGCTGTGGGCGCGATCAGCGACGCCCCGACGGGTGACGTCAAGTACCACATCGGCGCCACCGGCACGTACGTCACCGACACCGGCAAGGGCATCACGGTCCGGCTCCTCTCCAACCCGTCGCACCTCGAAGCCGTCGACCCTGTCGTCGAGGGCTGGACGCGCGCCGACCAGTCCAAGCGCAACTCCGAGGTGCTCCACGTCGATCCGATGGCAGCCGTCCCGGTGCTGCTCCACGGGGACGCCGCATTCGCCGGCCAGGGCGTCGTCGCCGAGGTCCTCAACCTCCAGTCACTGCCGGGTTACTCCACCGGCGGAACCGTGCACCTCATCACCAACAACCAGGTCGGCTTCACCACCGAGGCGGCCGACGGCAGGTCGACGCGCTACGCGAGCGACCTCGCCAAGGGTTTCGACGTGCCGATCGTGCACGTCAACGGCGACGACATCGAGGCCTGCATCAACGCGATGCGTCTCGCCTACGACTACCGCCGCACCTATCACCGCGACGTCGTCATCGACCTGATCGGGTACCGGCGCTTCGGCCACAACGAGACCGATGAGCCGTCGTACACGCAGCCGCTGATGTACCAGAAGATCAAGAACCACCCGACGGCGCGCGAGCTCTTCGTACGCCAGCTGGTCGCCGAAGGGCTGATCAGCGAGGCCGAGGCAGCCAACGACTTCGAGACGGCGTACAGCGCGGTGGCCGACGCACATAAGCGGGTCAAGGCGACACTCGCCGAGCCGGTGGAGGAGTCCGAGGAGTCGACCGCCGCTGAGACGGAGTCGCCGCGGCCGAGCACTCGCGTCCCCGCCCCCACCCTGGTCTCGCTCAACGAGCAGCTGCTGACTGTGCCCGACGACTTCCACCTGTACCCGAAGCTGGCCAAGCAGCTGGAGCGCCGTCGCGCCTCCATCGAGCAGGGCAGCATCGACTGGGGCACCGCCGAGTCGCTCGCGTTCGCCTCGCTGGTGGTCGAAGGCCGCCCCCTCCGACTCAGCGGGCAGGACACCGAGCGCGGCACCTTCAGCCAGCGCCACCTCGTCTTCCACGACGACCACACCGGCGCACAGTGGATCCCGATCCAGCACCTGGTGGGCGCGTCGGCCACCTTCGAGGTCTACAACAGCCCGCTGAGTGAGGTGGCCTGCCTCGGCTTCGAATACGGGTACAGCGCCGCCGACCCTACCGCCACCGTCCTGTGGGAAGCGCAGTACGGAGACTTCGTCAACAACGCCCAGATGGTCGTCGACCAGTTCGTCTCGTCCGCGCTCGCCAAATGGGGTCAGCGGTCCCGCCTCGTGCTGCTGCTGCCGCACGGGTACGAGGGCAACGGTCCGGAGCATTCGAGTGCGCGGCTGGAGCGCTTCCTGCAGCTCGCAGCGCACGGCAACATGCGCGTGGCCAACACCTCGACCGCATCCCAGTACTTCCATCTCCTTCGCGACCAGGCGCTGGCACCGACTCCGCGGCCGCTGGTGGTGATGACCCCGAAAAGCCTGCTGCGGCTGAAGGAATCGGCGAGCACTCTCGACGAGCTGGCCGAGGGGGAGTTCCGACCGGTCATCGACGACCCCAACATGTCGGCAGACGCCAAGCACCGCAAGAAGGTGCGCACCCTGCTGCTGTGCACGGGCAAGATCTACTACGAGCTCGAGCTGCACCCCACCCGCAGGGACGCCGACGACCTCGCCATCGTGCGAGTCGAGCTGCTCAACCCCCTCCCGATCGAAGAGATCCTGGCGCTGTACCGCACCTACCCCAACCTCGAGCAGATCTACTGGGTGCAGGAGGAGCCGTCGAACATGGGCGCCTGGCTGCACCTGGCACGACCGCTCGGCCTGCGCCGGCCGTACGACATTCGCTGGGACTACATCGGCCGTCCGCGCCGCGCCAGCCCGTCCGAGGGGTCCGCCGGCTCGCACCACCTCGAACAGGAGCGGATCGTCACCACGGCGCTGTCGACCTCGCAGACGCTCGCCGCCAGGCACGCCGACATCGCCAACATCCGGGAACCCGAGAAGCTCGCGGCATCGACCAGCCCCAAGAAATCCGGCGACGCGTGAGTCCGCGGGTCGTGGTCCTGGGCGGAGGCCCGGCGGGTGACGTCGCCGCGCTGCGCGGTGCGCAACTCGGCGCCGACGTGGTGCTCCTCGAGCGCGCCGAGCTTGGTGGCACGTGCCTGAACTGGGGATGCATTCCCACCAAGTCGCTGCTCGCCGGCGCCGACCTGCTGCGCAAGATCCGGCGGGCCGGCGACTTCGGCATCGACGTCGGGGAGCCGAAGATCAACTTCGCCCGGATGATGGAGCGCAAGGAGGAGGTCGTCCTCAAGATGCGCTCCGGCGTGGAAGCCGCCTGCAAGCGCAAGAAGGTGCGCGTGGTGCGCGAGCAGGGGGTCATCGAGGGGGACGCGGTCGTCGCCGGCGGCGAGCGCTACGAAGTTCGACCACCTCATCATCTGCGTCGGCACGGTGGCCAGCGGACTTCCCGGCATCGACATGGAGCACCCCCGCGTGGTGACATCCGATGGCATCCTGCGACTCGAAAGGATTCCCAAGCGGATGCTGGTGATCGGCGGCGGCGTGATCGGGTGCGAGTTCGCCAGCCTGTTCGCTCCGCTGGGCGCTGCGGTGACGGTTGTGGAGGTGCTGCCGCAGATC
>CATPCA010000246.1 GCA_955652545.1 Candidatus Dormiibacterota bacterium | reverse complement strand
GGGACTGTGTGAGGCACGTGGTGGATCACGATCTGGGCGGCGGCGACGATGATCATGAGGAACATCGACGCGATGAACAGGTAGGTCGGTGCGGCGAAGATCGACCCCGACTCGCGGATGCCGCGGAGGTTGCCGAACAGCAGCAGTGCGATGAACACCAGGCAGAGCGGCACCCGGTACGGGATGGCCGAGGGTGCAGCGCTGATGATGTTGTCGGTACCGGCGGCGACCGAGACCGCCACGGTGAGCGTGTACGACGTCATCAACGCACAGCCGGCGATCAGCCCGGCAAGCGGCCCGAGGTTGTCGCTGGCAACGATGTACGAGCCACCGCCTTTGGGATAGGCCTTGATCGTCTGCCGGTAGCTGAGCACCACGATGGCCAGCAGCACCGCGATCGCCGCGGTGATCGGCAGGATGTAGCCATACGCCGTCGCGCCCGCCAGCACAAGGTAGAACACGATCTGTTCCGGGGCGTAGGCCACCGAGGACAGCGCGTCCGACGAGAGAACGGCCAGCGCCTTGATCTTGGTGAGACGCTCGTGACTCTGAGCCTCGGTGGCCAGCGGCGCGCCGAGGACGATCAATCGCAACTTGCTCCGCAGCCGGCCGAATTCGCCGGTCGGGGCGGTGGCGCGCGCCGTCGCCTGCAGCCACCCGGGTGCAACTCGTTCGAATCCCTGGGTCTTCGAACGGACGACGCGAACATATTGCTCGCCGGGGCGACCGCGCTTTTCGAGCGTGTCCAGGTCAGGGTCGACGAATGCGCCGTCGGCGGCGCGCGCGCGGGGTACCCGCGACCACGCGCGTCCCGCTTCCCGAAGTGATCTCACCTCATCGTCAGCGAGATGCACCTCAGCAGGGCCGGATGGCTCCGGCAGCGTGTCAGGCACTCTCGGTCACAACTCCGTCCGCAGTGTAGTTGCGATCGCTGCAGGCGCGGACCGGTAAGCGTCGGGTACGATTCCCCGCGACCGATGGTTTTCGACTTGGCCGCGTGATCGACACAACAGAGGCATCGTCTCCCGCCGCGGGCGAGGAGACGGACGGCCGCAGCGCACCCGTCAACGGTGCCGCGCGAGCCGCCGCATCGCCGGCGCGTCGCCGCGCGCCCATCGGCGGACCGTCACCGGCGCAATTGCCGCGGATCGCTCGTCCACAGGGTCTGCCCCATGCGGCTGCACCGATCGAGCCGCCGTCCCCCGAGCACCACCATCTTCCGGGGTGGGTGCGCCGTGTCCACGGACAGGCACGGCCCATCCTGGCCGACCTGCTCGGCAACCTCGACGGCGATTCCCGCGATCGCTTCCAGGCCGACGTTGACGCCCTGGTGGGCGGCATGAGCGCGGGTCGCTTCAGCTTTGCGTGGCAATACCCGAAGCTCATCGCCGACGGGATGGAACAGTTCGAGGCGCATCGCCGCGAGAACGCCGAGAGCTTCCGCGCCCAACGCGCGCTCGACCAGCGCCGCAAGAAGGCCGGGGATTCGCTCCGCGAGGCCGGTGCGCGACTGGCGCCCGACGTCCTCGCACGCCTCAACCGCACGCTGCGCAGCGCCACCACCGCCGACGAGATCGCCGCCGTGACCACCGAGGTGGAGCAGTCAGTCGAGGCGGCACGCAACAACGCGGAGAAGCGCCGGGACCGCGAGATCGACCGCACCCGGTCGCGGATCCGCAAGACACTGCCTCGCGCCGTGGCCACCGAGCCTGTGGAGACATGGCAGGACGTGCTGCGGCGGTACGCGGAGTCGCAGCCGGCGGAGTAGCGGAGAGCCCCCGGTATACTCGGGTCGAATTGAGCAGCAGCCCCGTTGCAGCGTCGCTCGACCCGGATCGCCTCGCCCCCGACGCCGGCAACCCCGCCGTGGCCGGAGTGATGCGCGACGAGGTGGTCTTCTGCCTGCCCAGCACCCCGGTGGACGCCATCGCCAAGCTGATGGCCGACAACGAGCTCCCCGAGATCCCGGTGCTCCTCGACCGACGTCCGGTCGGCTATGTGCACCAGGACGACGTGCTCGATCGACTCGTGGCCGGCGACCTCGTCATCGCGGGCAGCGACCTGGCCATGCGGCCGCCGACGACGGTGGTGCAGGCGAATGACATCCTGCGCACACCGCCGCTGCTCGTCGACGAGGCCCAGCAGGTACGCGAGGTCGCGGCGGTGATGGCCGCCCAGGGACGGCAGGTGGCGCTGGTGATGCACGAGGACGAGACGCCGGTGGGCATGCTGACCGCACGCGAACTGGCGGACCACCTGCTTGATCATCCGGAGCTGAACGTTGGCTGAGCTGGACCGCATCGCCACCACCTTCGGCGCCGAGTGCGACGCGGATGACAGCCTCCTCGACATCCTCCCGGCGCTGCGAGCCCAGCACCCGGTGCCGCTGGTGGTCACTCGCGACGACGTCGTCGAGGGCACAGTTGGTCTGGAGGTCGTGGTGCCCGCGTTCGGCAGGGACCTCGGGGCGATCAGCGTCGGCTCGGTGATGCGCCCGGCACCTCTGCTCAACGTGGCCGAGTCCGTCGAGAACGGGGTGGCCGCGATGCGGCGCGCAGGCGCGGTCGCCGTCGTCGTCACCGAGAGCTCGGGTGGCCTGTTCTCACGGCAGCGCGATGAGCGCCCGGTGGGGCTGGTCACCGACGTGCAGGTATTGGCCACCATCGGCAATAACGTCACCGACAAGGCGCCGATGAAGATCCTCGCCGGCCACCGTGACCTGGGCTTCAACGTGCCGGTGTCGCCCTGCCAGCGCAACTGCCCGATCAAGCAGGACATCGCCACCTACGTCGACTACGTCAGCCAGGGACGGTACGTCGATTCGTGGATGGTGATTCACGAGACCAACCCCTTCCCGAGCATCCTGGGACGGCTCTGCAACCATCCG
>CATPCA010000245.1 GCA_955652545.1 Candidatus Dormiibacterota bacterium | reverse complement strand
GAGCCGGTCCGTTTCACACTGCTGACCGCGATCGGCGCGCTGCCGTGGTGCATCGCGCTCGCTGCTGCCGGATACGCGATCGGTGCCAACTACAGTCGCGTCTCGGGGCCGATCGAGGTGGCGGCGATCGTCATCGCGGTGATCGTCGTCGCCATCGTGGTGGCATGGTTCGTGCGGGGTCGGCGCCGCGGGGCGATGGGCCGGGCGCGCTGACGCGTCAAGCGACAGCTAGGACATGTCGGGCCAGGCTCCCTGAGCCTCACCCTCGCCCTCCTCGCCCTCGTTGCGCTGCCGGTAGCGCTCGGCGACCATCTTGTTGGCGACGTTCTTGGGCAGGCCCAGCTTGACCAGGCTCTTCACCTCGTCGCTCATCACCTTGTCGCGCGCGGTCTCGATCGCCGCCACGACGTCGTCGATGCTCACCGTCGGTCGCTTGGTTGCCACGTTTCAAGTTTAGCCGCTGCCGGCGATTCTCCGGCTCATCCCAGGACGTGACCGCGGCGCTCATCTTCATACTTGGATGCGATGGCCTACCTGCCCAATCGTGACGCTGATCGCCGGGCAATGCTCGAGGTCGTCGGCGCCGCGGAGGTCACCGACCTCTTCGCAACCGTCCCGGAATCCCTGCGCAACCCTGCCTTCGACCTGCCTGCACCGCTGGCCGAGCAGGACCTCGTTGCCGAGCTGGAACGGCTGGCGGCGCGCAACCATCCGCTCAGCCAGCTCGACAACTTCCTCGGCGCCGGCGTGTACTCACGGTTCATCCCCGCGATCGTCCGCGGCACCATCGGCCGCCCCGAGTTCTACACGGCGTACACGCCGTACCAGGCCGAGGCGTCGCAGGGAACGCTGCAGACCATCTTCGAATTCCAGTCGATGATCTGCGCGCTGACCGGGCTCGACGTCGCCAACGCCTCGCTGTATGACGGCGCCACCGCCGCCGCCGAGGCGATGATGCTGGCCGTCCAGGCGACCGGCCGCGATCGCATCGCGGTCAGCGGTGCGGTGCACCCGGAGACCCTGCGCGTGCTCCGCACATTCGGTGCTGGACGCGCGGTCAGCGTCGATGTCATCGAGTCGCGTGGCGACGTGACCGGCATCGATGACGTCAGGTCGGCGCTCACCGACCGGCACGCCGGCCTGCTGGTGCAGCAGCCGACGTTCTTCGGGACGCTCGAATCGCTCGCCGACCTCGCCGCCGCCGCCCATGCGGTCGGCGCGCTGGCCCTGTGCAGCGCTGACCCGTTGGCATGCAGCGTCCTGGTTCCGCCGGGGGAGGCCGGGTTCGATGTCTGTGTCGGCGACGGTCAACCGCTCGGCGTGCCGGCGTCGTTCGGGGGTCCGCACGTCGGCTACATGGCGGTGCGCCAGGCGCAGGTACGCCGCATGCCCGGCCGGCTGGTGGGCATCACCACCGACCACGCGGGCCGGCGCGCCTACACCCTGACGCTGCAGACGCGTGAGCAGCACATCCGACGTGAGCACGCAACCTCGAACATCTGCACCAACCATGCGCTCATCGCGCTCGCGGCCACCGTGTACATGGCGCACATGGGAGCCGGTGGCATGCGCACGGTGGCAACCGTCAGCGCACAGCGCGCGCATTCCCTGGCGGACAGGCTGAGCGCGCAGAATGGGTTCTCACTCGCCACCGCGGCACCGTTCCTCTGGGAGTTCGTGCTCCGCTGCCCCGGCGATGCTGCGGACGTGGCCTCGCGACTGCGCCGCAAGGGCATCGTCGCCGGTTTCCCGCTCGGCCGGGTCGATCCGTCGCGTGCCGATCAGCTGCTGCTGTGCTGCACGGAGATGACCTCGCCGGCCGCCATCGACCGCCTCGTGGCCGCGCTCGCCAGCCTCGAGGTGAGCACGCTGGCGCCGGCGCGCCGCGAGGTGGCCGTGTGAGCAGCAACGGCTCGGCAGACGGACAGGTGATCGCCACCACCGGCGCCACTCCCGGGGTCGAGCCCGGCTGGGCCGGAGCGGAGTCGCTCGTCTTCGAGCTCAGCGACGACTACACGGGCGGGCCCCGCGTGACCGCGGCCGGCGTCCCCGCGACTGCGCTCGCCGAGCTGGTCCCCGCGGCCCACCTTCGCCGCGAGCCCGCACACGTGCCCGCTGTGCCCGAGCCGGTGCTCGCGCGCCATGTCGGGCGTCTCGCCCGCCGCAACCACCACCTGCACCACGGCACGTACCCACTGGGCAGCTGCACGATGAAATACAACCCGGTGGTCAACGAGCAACTGGCCGGGCTGACCGGCTTTGCCGACCTCCATCCCTACCAGGACGAGGACGACGTGCAGGGTGCGTTGGAGTTGATGTGGCGCCTCGAGCGCATGCTCGCGTCGATCACCGGCATGGCGCGCATGTCGCTGCAACCGGCGGCCGGTGCTCATGGTGAGTGGACCGGTCTGCGCATGATCCAGGCGTTCCACGGTGACGGCGGTGACAACACCCGCACCCGCGTGCTCATCCCAGACAGCGCTCATGGCACCAACCCGGCATCCGCGGCGGCGTGTGGGCTCGAGGTCGTGACCGTCAAGAGCAACCACGACGGCACCGTCGACGTCGACGATTTCGCCCGTCACCTCGACGATCGCGTCGCCGCGGTGATGATGACCAACCCCAACACGCTCGGCGTCTTCGAGAAGGACATCCTCGAGATCGCGCGTCTCGCGCACGACGCCGGTGCGCTGCTCTACTACGACGGCGCCAACCTCAACGCGCTGGTGGGCCTGGCTCGCCCCGGCGACATGGGCTTCGACGTCGTGCACCTCAACCTGCACAAGACGTTCTCCACGCCCCACGGGGGCGGTGGCCCCGGCGCCGGCCCGGTCGGTGTTGCGGAGCGGCTGGTGCCCTTCCTTCCCCAGCCCACCGT
>CATPCA010000244.1 GCA_955652545.1 Candidatus Dormiibacterota bacterium | reverse complement strand
TCAGCCGCGGGGAGCCGGGTCATGCTGACAGGCGACGACTCGTCGGAGCCGCGGGCGAAGACGCGGCGCAGGATCCGTGGGGCTCGCATCAGTCGCCGCCGGCCGTCTTGAGCACGGCCTCCGCATCCTGTGAGCCAACGCGGTCGCGGCCAAGGGCCTGCTCAACGGCGTCGCGGACCTGCAGCAGGACTGGGACGGAAAGTTCGGGGAGTTGCTGCTGGAGCCGCCGCAGCCGCGCCGACGCGGTGGACACGGGCATTGCGGTGCGCGACGGCATCAGCCTCAGTCTACGCGCTCAGAGAGGACCGATCCGCGGGCCGCTGACCCGCGCACAGCCGCGCTCGCTACCATCCGCGGCGATGGGGACACGTGCCCGAATCCTGCTGGCTGAGGACCAGGCTTCGGTTGCCGCCCCGGTTGCCAAATGCCTCAACGAGGCCGGTCACGAGGTGCGCTGGGTGCGCCAGATGCGTGAGTTGCGCAAGGAGATGACCGACTACGCCCCCGACCTGCTGCTGCTCGACACCACGCTCGACACCGATGGTCTCGAGTACTTCCAGGCGGTGCGATTCGCTCCTGAGCATCCACCGGCCGGCGTCGTCATCCTGACGCCACCTGGCGATCGGCGCACCAAGGAGCGCGCTCAGCAACTCGGTGCGGCCGCGGTCCTGGCCAAACCCATCGATGATGAGACCATCGTCGCGGTCGTGGGCGATCTGCTCTCGATGATCTGAGCTCGCTCAGCGCAGCGCTTGGATCACGATCAGCACCGCGCTGCTGGCCGCCCAGAAGCCGATCGTTGCCCTGATGTAGCGCGGCATTGCGACGCCGGCGTTGTACCAGGCCACCACCCGCTGGCCGGTGAGGGCCACGATGGCGATGGCGTCGAGGAGGAGCAGGAGGAGCGAGGTCAGGGCACTCACCGCCTGCAGCCCCTGGCCGGGCAGCAGCGCGACGAGCAGCGAGGCCGCCCCGAGGGCGATGGCGGTGGCGAAGGTCATGATCTGCGCGCGCCGGACCCAGCGCTGGCGGCGGGCCAGCAGGATGGCCAGGATGACGAGCAGAGCCGCCAGGGATGCGGCCGACACCGCCGCGAGAATCTGCTCGCCGATGGTGACGTTGACAGTGCGGCTGCCGACAGTGGCCTCGCCGGCGAAGGCCGCCAGGGCCGCGAGCAACGCAAGGATCGCGAGCAGCATGTCCCAGCTGTAGATCGCCAGGATCACCGCGGGCCGCTTCTCCTCGTCGGTTTCGGTCTGCGCCTTGGCCTGCACGCGCCGATCATAGGGAGAGCGGCGGCTGCGACCGGCGGCGATGCGCGGCTACGCTGTGGCGGATGACCGCGACCATCGCCGTCTTGCAGGGAGACCAGACCGGCCAGGAGTTGCTCGACGAGGCGCTGCGAGTCATCGCGCCTGAGGTCATCGGCGTCGAGTTGGTGTTGCGTCGTTTCGACCTGTCGCTGGAGCACCGCCGCGTCACCGCCAACGCCGTCGTCATCGAGGCGGCTGAGGCGATGGTGGAGTGCGGGTTCGGGATCAAGGCCGCCACCATCACCCCCGAGCATGCCGGTGACGTGGGCAGCCCCAACGCCCTGCTCCGTCAGCGGGTCGGCGGCAAGGTCATCCTGCGCACCGGCAGACGTATCCCCGGCGTCGCGTCGGTCGGCGGCGCGAGCGCGCCCATGAGCGTGGTGCGGATGGCGGTGGATGACGCTTACGACGCCAAGGAATGGCGCGAGCAGCTCAACGGCGACGAGATCGCCTTCCGCACCGAGCACATTTCGCGGTCCACCTGCCGCGCCGTCGCCGATTTCGCCTTCGTCCAGGCACAACGCGCCCGCGCGCGCGTTTTCGGCGGCCCCAAATACACGGTGTCGCCGGTGTACGAGGGGATGTTCAAGGAGGAGATGGACGCCGCCGCAGCGCGTTTCCCTGACGTTGCCTACGAGCCCCAGTTGATCGACGCGACCTATGCGCTCCTCCTGGCTCACGGTGGCGACGCCCTGGTCATCCCTGCGCTGAACCGTGACGGCGACTGCCTCAGCGATTTCGTCCTGCAACTCTTCGGCAGCATCGCCGGCGCCGAGTCATTGCTGCTCGGCTTCACCGAGGACTCGACCAAGCCCGACGTGGTCATGGCCGAGGCACCCCACGGGACCGCACCCGCTCTGCGGGGCAAGAACATCGCCAACCCGATGGCGATGATCCTTGCGGCTGCATCGCTGTTGAGCTTCGTCGGCGATGCGCAGTGCAAGGCGGCGTCGCGCGCCATCTACGAGGCGACGTTCGAGACGGTCCGCGCCGGCACCAAGACCGCCGACCTCGGTGGTCATTCCTTCACCGATGAGTTCACCAACGCTGTCATCGAAGCGGTGCGCAACAAGCTGGAGCTGTGGGGCTCACTGGGCATGAGCTGATGGACGGCCGGCGCATCTATCTCGACCACGCCGCCACCACGCCGCCGGCCGGCGAGGTCATCGAGGCGATGCTTCCGTACCTGCGCGACGACTGGGGCAATCCCTCGTCGTCGCACGCCCGTGGGCGGCGGGCCCGCGGCGCGATCGACGACGCGCGCGACCGGCTCGCGGGGCTGCTCGGGTGCGCGGCGAGGGAGGTCACGTTCACCGCCGGCGGCACCGAGGCCGACAACCTGGCAATTCGCGGAACGCTGGGCCGATGGTGCGCGGAGCGCGGCCGCCACGTGGTGACCAGCGAGATCGAGCACGAGGCGGTGCTCGCCACCGCGCACGCCCTCGCCGACCAAGGGGATTGCGAGCTGACCGTGGTGCGCTGCGGCAGCGATGGTCGCGTCGACCCCGGCGAGCTCGCCGCCGCCGTGCGCGAAGACACCGTGCTGGTATCGCTGATGCTCGCCAACAATGAGATCGGCACCGTGCAGGATGTCGCCGCCGCGGCGCGCGCGGTTCGCGAGCGCAACCCGCGAACGCTCGTGCACACCGATGCGGTCCAGGCATTCGGGCGGCTGCCCGTTGACGTGACCGCGCTCGGGGTCGACCTGCTCAGCCTGTCGGCGCACAAGTGCTACGGGTCCAAGGGAGTGGGTCTGCTCTACTCGCGCTGGGGCACATTCGTCCGCGCGCAGCAGGAAGGCGGGGGCCAGGAGCGCGGCCGGCGCAGCGGCACCGAGAATGTCGCCGGGATCGTGGGCTTCGCGGTCGCTGCGGAACTGGTCGAACGCGAGCGCGCCGCCGAGATGGCGCGGCAGAGCGCCCTGCGCGACCGTCTGGAGACGGCGGTGCTGGGCGCGCTCCCCGGTGTGCGCGTCGCCGCCGCGGGCGCACCGCGGCTGCCCAACCTGTGCGCGCTGCTCGTCGGCGGGGCCTCGACCGAGGTGCTCATCGTCGCCCTCGACCAGGCGGGTGTCGAGGTGTCGGGGGGTTCCGCGTGCGCCAGCGGGGCACTCCGCGACTCCCATGTGCTCAGGGCGGTCGGGGAGGACCCACGGCACACGGCGCTGGTCCGCTGCTCGCTGGGACGAGCCACTACCGAAGCGGAGGTGAGCCGAGCCGCCGCAGCCATCGTGGCCGCGGTAGCCCAGGCCACCCAAGCGCCCTCAACAGTTGGCGCCAGTAGAGGCCGCTAAAGCACAGCCCGCCCCCCTAGCGATCAAGTCCAGCAGGTGCCGCCAGAGGGGAGGGGGGGCCCACAGGCGCCGGAGGGAATGTGCCGAGCAGCGGAGAGATCCGCCCGCGGAGCGGGCGAGCTCGGAGCGCCCGCGAGGCTTTGACCGAAGGCGCCTGTGGGCACCTCCTCCCCGGCTTCCCGCACCTCCGGGACTTGGCGCTGCGGTACAATCCTGACCATGACGGTCGGAATTCCCCACACCCACCGCTCGGAGGCACCTCCGAGCTCCTCGTTCTCGATGCGGGTCAGCTCGAAGGCCCACTACGGGTTGCGCATGATGACCGAGTTCGCCCGCGCCTACGGTCGCGGACCTCTGAGCATCGCCGAGGTGGCCAGGATCGAGCACCTGCCCCTGGCATACCTGGAGCAGCTGGCCGGCCAACTGCGCCGAGGCGGCCTGGTGGCGAGCACCCGAGGGGTCCATGGCGGCTACTCCCTGACCCGTTCCCCGGAGCACATCTCGGTGCTCGAGGTGGTGCACACCGTCGAGGGTGAAGTGTCACCGGTGGAGTGCGTCTCGACCGACTACGTCAGCGGCAGTTGCGCGCGCGAGGGAGAGTGCGCCTCGCGTGGGCTGTGGATGCGTCTCAAGGAGAGCATCGACGCCGTGCTGCGCCAGACCACCCTTGCAGAGTTGATCCATGACCAGTCGCTGCTCGAAGCGATGGCCCCAGCCGAACCACATCCGGAGACTTCTCATGACTGAAGCCAGCGCCGCCCCGGCGGCAGCCGACCTCGTCGTCCGCGGTCTCACCGTCTCCGTGGAGGAGAAGGAGATCCTTCGCGGGGTCGACCTGACCGTTCCCGCCGGCGAGGTGCACGCGCTGATGGGCCCCAACGGGTCGGGCAAGAGCACGCTTGCGTACACCCTGAGCGGTCATCCCAAGTACATGGTGACCGCGGGTACTGCGAGGTTCGGCGGTACCGACCTGCTCGCACTCCCTGCCGACGCCCGCGCCCGGCTCGGCCTGTTCCTCTGCTTCCAGTACCCGACCGCGATCCCCGGCGTCACCACCGTCAACTTCATGCGTGCCGCATTGCGCGCCCAGGGCAAGGAGATGCCGGCGCGCGAGTTCATCCGCCGTCTTAACGAGGAGATGGCTGCGCTGAAGATCGACGAGAGCTTCCGCGCCCGGTACATCAACGACGGCTTCAGCGGTGGCGAGAAGAAGCGCGCCGAGATCCTCCAGATGGCCATGCTGCGCCCCCGCCTGTCGATCCTCGACGAGACCGACTCAGGGCTCGACGTGGACGCGCTGCGCACCGTCGCCAACGGGGTGACGCGCCTCGCCGGCCCGGACATGAGCGTGCTGGTGATCACCCATTACCCGCGCATCCTTGAATACCTCAAGCCCGATCGCGTCCACGTGCTCCACCAGGGTCGCGTGGTCACCTCCGGCGGGCCAGAGCTCGCCGACCAGATCGAGAGAGAGGGCTATGAGCCCATCACCGGACCGGTCGCCGCACAGGCAGCGGCTTCACAGAAGTCACTGACCGGCGTGGTCGCGGAGGCACAGGCATGACAGTTCAGGCCCATGAGCTGACCAAGGATTACAAGTTCGGTTTTCACGACGTCGACATCTCGGTCTTCCGCACCGAGAAGGGGCTGTCGCCCGAGGTGGTGGCCGCCATCTCCGACCACAAGAGCGAGCCCGAGTGGATGCTCAAGTTCCGCCTCAAGGCGCTCGACCATTACACCAAGAGGCCCATGCCGACGTGGGGGGCCGACCTCTCGGGCATCGACTTCGACGACATCTACTACTACGTCAAGCCCGCCGGGGAGCAGTCGCGCTCCTGGGACGACGTGCCCGAGTCGATCAAGAACACCTTCGACCGCCTGGGTATTCCCGAGGCTGAGCGCAAGTTCCTCGCCGGCGTCTCCGCGCAGTACGACTCCGAGGTCGTCTACCACAACATCCGTGAGGATCTCGAGAAGCTCGGCGTCATCTTCTGCGACTGCGACACCGGGTTGCGCGATCACCCGGAGATCTTCCGCAAGTATTTCGGCACCGTCATCCCGCCCAACGACAACAAGTTCGCCGCGCTCAACAGTGCGGTGTGGTCGGGCGGCTCGTTCGTCTACGTGCCCGCCGGCGTCAAGGTGGAGGTTCCACTGCAGGCGTACTTCCGCATCAACAGCGACAACATGGGCCAGTTCGAGCGCACCCTGATCATCGCCGAGGAGGGCTCCTCGGTCCACTACATCGAGGGCTGCACGGCGCCGAACTACTCGAGCGACTCACTGCACTCTGCGGTGGTCGAGTTGATCGCCCACAAGGGCGCGAAGATCCGCTACACCACGATCCAGAACTGGTCCGACAACGTCTACAACCTGGTCACCAAGCGCGCCATCGCGCACGAGCGGGCCAC
>CATPCA010000243.1 GCA_955652545.1 Candidatus Dormiibacterota bacterium | reverse complement strand
GTGGTCGGGAAGGGGAGATTCGAACTCCCGACCTCACGGTCCCGAACCGTGCACTCTAACCTGGCTGAGCTACTTCCCGAGGCCGCCGGAGTCTATCACCCGCCCCTCTGAACCCCTTTCGCGACGGACCTACAATGGGCGTTCATCCAGGGAGGAGAGCCAGTTTGAGCCGGCGCACCACAGCCTCTCCACGCGCCCGCCGGTCGACGCCGCCGACCCGCGCCGGCGCCGACCTGCTGGCGCTGGCGTCCGTCCCGCGTCGCACCAGGAAGGTCCCGTCATCGAGACACAACCGCGGTGTCCTGCGTGAGGTGATCGACACCCTCGACGGCACAGTGCAGGGCGTTGTTGAACGCGGCCGGCACGGTTCGCTCGACGATCGCGACCCTGCCTTCATCACGTCGCAACTGCGCTGGTTGCAGCCACTCGCCGACATCTACTTCCGTGGCGAGGTGCGCGACATCGAGCGCATCCCGGCGAGCGGGCCGGTGCTCATCGTCGGCAACCACAGTGGCGGCCTCGCGACGCCGGACACCTGGGTGTTCATGGTCAACTTCATGCGCCACTTCGGCACCGACCGGGAGGCGTACGCGCTCGCCCACAACGTCGTCATGGGACTTCCGTTCACGGGCACATGGCTGCGCAGGGTGGGCACGCTGCCGGCGCACCCTGACGCCGCCCGCGACGCCCTGCGCCGCGGTGCGTCCGTTCTGGTGTACCCGGGCGGTGACGAGGACGTGTTCCGCAGCTGGTCGATGCGCAACAGGATCCGCCTGGCGCGACGCACCGGGTTCATCCGTCTCGCGTTGCAGGAACGCGTGCCGGTGCAGCCGGTGGTGAGCATCGGCGGCCACGAGACGGTGTTCGTGGCCAGCGACGGACGTCGCCTGGCACGCGCTCTGCGGCTCGAGCGGTTCCGCCTCAAGGCGCTGCCGATTGTCATCGGACCGCCGTGGGGGCTGTCCCCGGGTGATCTCCTCCTCCACCTGCCCCTGCCCGCGAAGATCACCGTGCAGGTCGGCGAGCCGATCGACTTCCACGAGCAGTTCGGTGCTCTCGATCCGCGCGACCCGGAGGTGCTCTGGGCGTGCTACCACTATGTGGAGCGCAGGATGCAGACGATCCTCGACAGCCTCGCCGCCGAGCGCAGGCTGCCGGTGCTGGGCTGACCTGCTGTCACGGAGAGGAGGCTGACATGGGGCACATCACCATCAGCGAAGACATCGCGGCGCCTGTCGACGCCGTCTTCGACTACGTCGACGAGCACAGCAACACGACCAAGTACATGAAGGACCTGACCAAGTGGAAGCCGGTTGGGCCGAATTCGCATGGCAAGGGGGCGAAGTTCGCGGTGGCGATGAAGGCCGGCCCGATGACTCTGTCGTCGGTCGTGGACATCACCACCTGGACGCAGAACACCGCCATCGGCTGGACGTCCGTGGAGGGGTTCAAGCAGAAGGGGAAGTGGACGTTCACACCCCGCGGCGACGGCACCCAGGCGACGTTCGACATGGAGTACGAGCTGCCCGGTGGGATCGCCGGCCGGATGGTCTCGCGAGTGGCGGAGCCGATCGTGCGCGGCAACATCGAACAGTCGGTGCGCAACCTGCGCTCCCAGGTGGAGAAGGGCGCCAGGAAGTCCACGTCCAAAGCCACCACCAAAGCGACGCCCAAGAAGACCGGCGCCGCAGCCAAGGCCGCCTCGCGCAAACGCTGACCAGACGTGCGGGCCACCTCGCGCGGGTGATGATCGAACCCGACGCGCGTAGAATCGGCGGCAGCATGAGCACAAACGGAGCGACAGGCGAGCAGAACGGCCACCACACCGGCGGCCTGCGAGTCAAGCGTGGCCTGGCGGAGATGCTCAAGGGCGGCGTGATCATGGACGTGGTCACCGCCGAGCAGGCCCGCGTGGCCGAGGAAGCGGGAGCGGTCGCGGTCATGGCTCTCGAGCGCGTGCCCGCCGACATCCGCCGTGACGGTGGCGTGGCGCGGATGAGCGCAGTCAGCCTGGTCACCGAGATCAAGCAGGCGGTGACCATCCCGGTCATGGCCAAGGCTCGTATCGGCCACTTCGTCGAGGCGCAGGTGCTCCAGGCGCTGGGCATCGACTATGTGGACGAGTCCGAGGTGCTCACGCCGGCCGACGAGGAGCACCACATCGACAAGTGGGCGTTCACCATCCCCTTCGTCTGCGGCGCGCGCGACCTCGGCGAGGCACTGCGGCGCATCGGCGAGGGCGCGGCGATGATCCGCACCAAGGGCGAGGCGGGCACCGGCAACGTCGTCGAAGCGGTGCGCCACATGCGCGCCGTCCGCGGCGGCATCCGGCGCATCGAAGGACTCCGGCGCGACGAGCTGATGGCCGAGGCCAAGCGCCTCCAGGCACCGTACGAGCTGGTGGTGGAGATCGCCGAGACCGGCCGGCTGCCCGTGGTCAACTTCTCCGCCGGCGGTATCGCCACTTTTTTTGATTATGAGCTGTTGATGAAGGTGGGCGACTATGGGATTTTCGTCGGCAGCGGCATCTTCAAGAGCGAGGACCCGCTCCAGGGCCATGACGGCGACCGCGCCGGCGTCCTCGGCGATGCGGGCCTGCTCGGCGTTGACGACGTCCATGATGACGCCGCCCTTGAGCATCTCGGCGAGGCCGACCTTCAAACGAAAATCGTCAGACAAATACATAACGCTCCTTAGTGTTGGTTTCAAGCCCCCGCCGTTCATACCATGGCCGGCGCCGGCTCCTCGCGACTCCGATCACGCGCACGATCCAGAGC
>CATPCA010000242.1 GCA_955652545.1 Candidatus Dormiibacterota bacterium | reverse complement strand
GCTCCTGCGGCGCCGGTTCCGCCACCCCGCCACCGGCGTCACGCTGCTGCACGTAGTCCAGCACGTCCTTTTTGGAGATACGCCCGCCGAGCCCGCTGCCCGGCACCTGCGAGAGGTCGACGTCGTTCTCGCGCACCAGCATCCGCACCGCCGGCGTGAGGTGGTACTCCCCACTCGCGCTGCCGCTCCCATTGCCACTGCCGTTCCCGCTGCCAGGGTGCTCCTGCCCGATCGCCGGTGCAGCGGCAGGAGTGGGCTGCGCAGCGCTTTCGGGTGCCGCCGACGGTGCCGCGTCGGGCGCCGCCGGGGGCGCGGTCGCCTCTGTCGCCGCTGGTGGCGCCGCCTGCGACTGCGCATCACCCGCGGCCGCCTGCGCCTGCGCGGCTGGTTGCGCGCTGCCCTGCTCCGTCTGCGCCCCCGCCGCCACCGGCTGCGCAGCGGGCTGGGCCTGCGCGGCGTCGTCGGCCGCAGGCTGCGACGCGCCCGCCTCAGCCGGCGCCTGCGCCTCACCGTCACCCTGGTGCCACGCCGAGTTCGCCTGTCCCTGCTCGGCAGTCTCGATGGTGCAGATCGGCTCCCCGACCGCCACCACCTGCCCCTCCTTGGCGATGTGCTCGCCCATGCTGCCCTCGGCGGGCGCGGGGATCTCGGCGTTGACCTTGTCGGTCACCACCTCGGCGATCGACTCGTACTTGGACACCAGCTCGCCCGGCTGCTTCAGCCAGCGGGCGATGGTTCCCTCGGTGACGCTCTCACCGAGCTGTGGCATGGTGACTGTCATGGCCATGGTGTGCGTCCTTCAGTATGCCGCGAGCGTGCGCACCGCAGCCTCGAGCTTGTCGGGTGTGACCAGGTAGAAGTCCTCGAGCGCGTGCGCGAAGGGCATCGCCGGGATCTCGGGCCCGCCGATGCGCATCACCGGTGCGTCGAGGTACTCGAAGCATTCCTCGGCGACGATCGCGGCGACTTCCGACGACACCGAGACGGCGAGGTTGGGCTCCTGCGCCACCATCACCTTGCCGCACTTGCGCGCGGTCGCGATGATCGCGTCGCGGTCGAGCGGACGCAGTGAGCGCAGGTCCACCACCTCGCACTCGAACCCGTCCCCGGCGAGTCGTGCGGCAACCTCGAGCGCGGTGTGCACCATGATCCCGTAGGTGAAGATGGCGATGTCGCCGCCCTCGCGCACCACCGACGCAGTGCCCAGCGGCACCGTGTACTCGTCGTCCGGCACCTCGCCCTTCACCGAGCGGTACGCGCGCTTGTGCTCGAAGTACAGCACCGGGTCGGGGTCGCGCATCGCGCTGATCAACAGCCCCTTGGCGTCGTAGGCGGTGCTCGGCACCACCACCTTGAGCCCGGGCACAGCGCAGAACATCGCCTCGATCGACTGCGAGTGGTAGAGCGCGCCATGGATGCCGCCGCCGAACGGCGCGCGCACCACCATGGGCACGCCCCAGTCGTTGTTGCTGCGGTAGCGCATCTTGGCCGCCTCGCTGACGATCTGGTCGACGGCCGGCATGATGAAGTCCTGGAACTGGATCTCGGCGATGGGGCGCATCCCGTTCATCGCCGCGCCGATGCAGACGCCGACGATGCAGGACTCCGCCAGTGGCGAATCCATCACCCGCATTTCGCCGAATTCCTTCTGCAACCCCTCGGTGGCGCCGAACACGCCACCCTTGGCGCCGACGTCCTCGCCCAGGATCATCACCCGCTGGTCGCGACGCATCTCG
Organism: Candidatus Dormiibacterota bacterium; assembly: GCA_955652545.1. Next base: position 6,549 of record CATPCA010000242.1, on the reverse strand, counting down.
TCACGCATGCCCTCGCGGATCGCTTCCAGGTACGTCTTGCTGGGCATCAGGAATCCTCCGCGTACACGTGGAGCATCGCGGTCTCCGGCAGCGGGTCGGCCGCCGCCTCCGCGTACGTGGTCGCCTCGTCCAGCTCGGCGACCAGTTCGGCGCGCATGGCGTCGGCGTCGTCCGGGGTCAGCACGCCGAGATCCTCGAGCAGCGCGCGGAAGCGGGGCAGGCAGTCCTGCTTGCGCTCGGCCTCCAGGTCCTCAGCGCTGCGGTAGCGCCGCTGGTCATCGTCCGAGCTGTGCGAGGTGAGGCGGTGCACGTTGGCCTCCAGCAGGGTCGGCCCCGCGCCGCTGCGCGCCCGCTGCACCGCATCGCGGGCCGCGCGGTAGCACGCGATGGCATCGTTGCCGTCGATGCTGACACCGGGGATGCCGTATGCCTGGGCGCGATCCGACACGTGCGGGGTCGGCATCTGCTTCTCCACGGGCACGCTGATCGCGTAGCCGTTGTTCTCCACGACGAACACCACGCCGAGCTTGTGGGTCGATGCGAAGTTGAGCGCCTCGTGGAAGTCACCGCCGCTGGTGCTCCCCTCACCGAAGGCGGTGACGCACACCGAGTCCTCGCCGCGCATGCGGAATGCCAGCGCGATGCCCGCGGCGTGCAGCAGTTGCGTGGTCACCGGTGACCCGGTGCTGATGATGTTGTGCCGCCGCGACCCGTAATGCGCCGGCATCTGTCGCCCGCCGCTGTTGGGATCCTCCGCCTTGGCCAGCACCGAGAGCAGGTGGTCGCGCGGAGTCATGCCCAGCACCAGCGTCAACGCCAGGTCACGGTAGTACGGCGCCAGCCAGTCACGCCCCGGCTCCATGTTCATCCCCACCGCCACCTGGATCGCCTCGTGGCCCATCGCGCTGATCCAGAACGGCGCGCGACCCTGGCGGTTGAGCACCCACATGCGCTCGTCGAGCACGCGCGAGCGGAGCATGTGCCGGTACATGGCGCGCAGCGTCTGCGCGTCCAGGCCCTCCTTGTTCACCGCGTCGGACTTCACCAGTGCCACGTTCGTTCTTGCTCCTCTAGATGTGCAGCGCCTCGCCGGACACCGCCAGCGCGGCCTCGGCGAGCGCCTCGCTCAGAGTCGGATGAGGCGCCACGGCGCGCGACATCTCGAAGGGAGTCGACTCCAACAGGCCGCCGAGCGCGGGGCCGTAGATGAGCTCGGTGACCTCGTGCCCGATGATGTGTACGCCGAGAACCGCGTCGGTGGTCTTGTCGGCGACAACCTTGGCGAATCCACCTGTCTGGCCCCACACCACCGCACGCGCGTTGCCGCGAAAGGGAAACACCCCGACGGACACATCGTGGCCGGCGGCCTTCGCCTCGGCCTCGCTGAGCCCCAGCGACGCGATCTGGGGCGTGCAGTACGTGGTGCGCGTCACCAGGTGCGGATCGAGCGGGTGCGGGTTGCGCGCCGCGATCGCCTCAACGGCGATGACGCCCTCGTGCATCGCTTTGTGCGCCAACTGGAAACCGCCGGCGCAGTCGCCGATGGCGCTGATCGCCGCCGCGGTGGTGCGCTGCTCGCCGTCGACGGTCACCATGCCGTGGTCGGTCGCGACGCCCGCCTCCTCCAACCCGATGTCCTCGACGTTGCCGGAGCGGCCCACCGCAACCAGCAGGACGGTGGCCTGGAGGCGCTGCTCGGTGTCGCCGGCCTTCACGGTCACGGCCACTCCACCCTCGTTGCGCTCCAGCGACGACGGGTCGAGCGTGGTCCCGACCAGGCAGGTGATCCCCCGCTTCTCGAACTGTTTGCGCAGCTCTTGTCCGATCGCCTCGTCCTCCAGTGGCACCAGGCTCGACGCCATCTCCACCAGCGTCACCTCGCATCCCACACTGCGCCAGAACGACGCGAACTCGACACCGACGGCGCCGGCCCCGAGCACGATCGCGCTCGGCGGAATGGAGTCGAGGAAGAGCGCGTCATCGCTGGTCAGCACCTGGCGCCCGTCGGTCTCCATGCCCGGCAGCTGTCGCGGTCGTGACCCAGTCGCCACGATGATGTGCCCGGTCTCGAGCTCCACCTGGTCACCGCCACCGTCGGCGGCGACCACGACGCGTCCCTGTCCGGTGATCCGTCCCCGGCCCTGCACGGTGGTCGCATTGTTCTTCTTCAGCAGCGCCTGCACGCCCCTGTACAGCGTGTTGACCACCTCGTCGCGACGTGTCGCGGCCACGCCGTAGTCGAAGGTGACGTCAGCCGTGTTGACGCCGAGCCGGTGGCCGTCGCGCACCTGGTCGAGCAGCGCCGCGCTCTGCAGCAGCGCCTTGGTGGGGATGCAGCCGCGGTGCAGGCAGGTACCGCCCACCTTGTCGGCTTCCACGACCGCTGTACGCAGGCCCAGCTGGCCGGCGCGGATGGCAGCCACGTACCCGCCCGAACCGCCGCCGAGGATGACCACGTCGTAGCGCTCTGGCACGGCCGGAGTATAGGTCCGGATATCGCGTTGCCGGCCGTTCCCACCACGCAACCAGCGCATCCGTCAGGATCCCCTGAGCACGGCCAGCGCCGCCTGCAGCTGGGCGTCGCCGCTGGCCGGCGGAGACTGGGCGTCGAGCTCGAAGCGGTCGTCCGGCGATGGCAGCGCAACGGCGCGGTCCGGGGTCACCCCCTGGCCTTCGATGGTCTCGCCGTTGGGGCCGAACCAGCGCTCAACGGTGAGGTGCAGGTCGGCGCCGTCGGGCAACGGGAAGTCCACCTGCACCGAACCCTTGCCGAACGTCTTCTGCCCGACAACGGTGGCGCGGTGGTAGTCGTGCAGCGCCGCGGTGGTGATCTCCGACGCGCTCGCCGAGTCGCCGTCGACCAGCACCACCATCGGCTCGGTCAGGGCCAGGCCGCCCGGCTGGATGGGGTCGCTGACCACCTCCTGGGCGCTCTTGGGGTCGCCACTGGCGGCCAGGCGTCCGCGCCGCACCACCACGTATTTCTGCGTCGCCGTCGGCTGCACGAACTGGCTGACCAGTGACTGCGCAGCGGTGACGTAGCCGCCACCGTTCTGGCGGAGGTCGAGGATGACCGATGTCGCCCCGGCCGCCAGGTCCTTCTGCAGCTGGCTGCGAGCGGCGTCGCCGGTGTCGGTGTCGAAACCGGTCACCTGTATGTACAGCGTGTGCCCGAAGAGTTGTGTGTACACCGACGGGATGGTCAGGTTCTGCCGCGTCACCGTCAGGGTCAGCTGCATGCCGCCACGCTGCACGGTGATGCGCTCGCTGACTCCCACTGGACCGCGGACCATCTGGGAAGCCTTGTCGATCCGCGTGGTCTCGTCACTCCCGAGCGACGTCAGCGGCACGCCGTTGACAGCGATCAGCACGTCGCCGCGATGGATGCCGGCCCGGTCCGCGGGCTGGTTGACGAGGACGTTCTCGATGACAGCGTCGTCAGCAGCCTGCCCGGACGCGCAGAGCGCGACACCGCAGCGAGCCTCGACGGCGATGCCGATGCTGCCGGCGCGCCGGCCGCCCAATGTGGAGTTGAGCTGCTGATATTGCTGGGCCGTGAGGTACGCGGAGAAACGGTCGTTGTACAGGTCGTGGAGCATCTGCACGATGCCCTGCTCGGCGCCCTGCGTCCCGTTCGCGCCGGGCACGTCACGGATCACGTAGTTCTGCTGAACGGCCTGCCACTCGGCAGCAATGCTGTACTGGTCGATCGCCGAGCCGGCGCCGATGTGCGGGAAGACCCGGTTGATAAACCCTCCGTACTGCGAGGAGGAGAGGTTGAGCACGACCAGCGCGGTGAGGTAGCAGGCCGCCACCGTGGCGAGCACTCTCGTGACCGAGGGCTGCGGCACCGGGATCCGTGGACGGCGTCTCGGAGGCTCCGGCGACCAGCCAACGCCCGCGTCAGGAGGCCGGTCGGTCCCCCCGTCGTCGCTCACGAGAGATAGGCGAGCGGGTTTCGGGGATTCCCGTTGAGGTCGATCTCGAAGTGCAGGTGACAGCCGGTGCTGTTGCCGGTGCTTCCCTCCCAGCCGATCGTCTGTCCACGATGCACGGCCTGCCCGTCGCGGACCGCGAAGCCCTGCATGTGCCCGTACACCGAGTCCCAGCCGTTGCCGTGGACGATGATGACGTGGAGGCCGAAGCCGAAGTCGCTGTAGTAGAGATGGGCGATGCCGCTGTCCGCCGCGCCGATGCTGTTGCCGCACGGCGCCGCGATGTCGATGCCGCTGTGGAAGTGCCTGGTGGAGCAGTTGGGGTCGTACGGCTCGAACGGGAACGTCGTGCAGCCGAAACCCTGGGTGATCGGGCCCGTCTCAGGCCAGCGGAAGCGGCCGCTGCCACCGCCGGCGGCCAGCGCGGCGCGTTCCTGCGCTTTCAGACTCGCGATCTGCGAGTTCAGCTGTCTCTGGGCTGCCTCGTTCTGGGCAAGCAGCACCTGGTCCTGGGCCTGCAGCGCCACCAACTGCCGGCGCGCCTCCTGGCGTGACTCCAGCGCCGCCGTCTGCTGCTGCTCGATGCCGTTGAGAGTGGCGACGAGGTCAACCTGCTGATTCTTGGCGAGCGTGATGCTGTTGACGTCAGCCTGGATCGTCGCCTCGTCGAGAGTGACGCTGCCGACCAGGTCGCGCTCGCTGCGACCCAGCCTGTTGACGTCGATGGCACGCTGGAAGTAGCTGTTGAAATCGCCGGAGTTGAGGAAGTTGCTGAACGAGTTGGAGGCGTTCTGCGCCTTGTAGATCACCACCAGGTCAACCTGGAGCTGATGACGGTCGATCTCGAGCTGTGCCTTCGTGTACGCCAGGTTGTCCTGGGCGGCGGAGAGCGCCGCCTGGATGCTGTTGAGCTCGGCCGTAGCGGCGGTGATCTGCGCGGTGGTGGCCGCGATCTGCGCGTCGAGGTCGGTGATCGCCTTCACCAGGGCGGCCTCCTGGTTGGCGGCGGCCGCAAGCTCGGCGCGTAGCCGCGCGTTGGCGGCCCCGTCGGCCGCGAGTTGATGCTTCTTGGCAGCGATCTTGTCGGTGAACACGTCAGCAGTGGCGTGCCCGTTCGATCCCAGCACCGCGCCGGCGATGACGCCCGCGGTGATCACCAGCGCGATGAGCGCACGCGGCATGGTGACCCGCCCCCCCCGCCGCTGCCGGCGATGGGAAGCCGTCGTCGCTGAGTGGACGCGTGCCCGCTGCCGCGTCCGCAGATTCGGGTTCGCCGACAGGTTCATCGGTGGATCGGCCGCACTCCCCCGCCGTCAGGCGGCGAGGAAGCGGCGCACCCCCAGGTAACTGCCGATGGCGCCGACCACTGCGCCGCCGGCGAAGAGCGCGGCGATCAACACGGCCGTGAACGGCCCGTCAAACGGGATGGCGAAGAGGTCGCCGGTCGTCGCCCCGACGGCGATCTTGTAGGCAAAACCGACGATCAGGCTGCTCAGGACGGCGGCGAACACGCCGCCGAGAACGCCTTCGAGGATGAACGGCCAGCGCACGAACCAGTCGGTGGCGCCCACCAGTTTCATGATCTCGATCTCGGTGCGGCGAGCATACACAGCGGTGCGGATCGTGTTCATGATGATCACCAGGCTGATCACCAGGAGCATCCCCGACAGCACCCCGCCGACGATCTCGATGCCGGTGATCGCCGTCTGGATCTTCGGCGTCACATCGGAGTTGTAGTCGGTGGGCTGGGTGGGATCGACGATCGGGTCGGCGCGCGCGACCTGGTCGAGCTGAACCAGGTAGCGCAGCTGCTTGACGTCGACGTTGAGCGAGGCGGGCAGCGGGTTGCTGCCCAGCGCATTGACCGCGGTGGCGATGTCGGTGCCCTTGCTCTGGGCCTCCGCGTAGGCCTGGTCCTTGTTCTCGAATGACACCGCCAGGACGCGGGAGTCGCTCTGCAGCTGGTGCTGGAAGTTGACGATGTTGGCCAGTGAGACGCCGTCCTGGATGTAGATCTTCAGCTTGCTGGCGCGCGACTCCTGGTCATGCAGCACGTTGGTGAGGAGGTGGGTGGCGAGAACCGTGGTGCCGACCAGTACGAGGATCAGCCCCATCGTGCACACCCCGGCGATGGAGACGCCGAGGTTGCGCCGGAAGTTCTGCAGCGACGACGAGATGGCGAACCAGAGCGCGGCGAAGAAGCGCCTCATCTAAATGGTCGCCTCACCCTCGCGCAGGTACTGGCCCTCCTGCTCGTCGCGGATGACTCGACCCCCATCGATGGCGATGACGCGGCGGCGCACCAGGTCGACGACCTCGCGGTTGTGGGTCGCCATCAGCACCGTGGTGCCGCGGTGATTGATCTGGAGCAGCAGCTGGACGATGCCCCACGAGGTGTCGGGATCGAGGTTGCCGGTGGGCTCGTCGGCGAGGAAGATGCGCGGTCGGGTCACCAGGGCGCGCGCGATCGCCACGCGCTGGCGCTGCCCGCCGGAAAGCTCACTGGGCTTGTGGTGCATGCGCGGCTCCAGATCGACCTCGCGCAGCGCTTCCTTGGCGCGCTCATCGCGCTCCTTGCGGCTGATGCCCGCGTAGATCAGCGGTAGCTCCACGT
>CATPCA010000241.1 GCA_955652545.1 Candidatus Dormiibacterota bacterium | reverse complement strand
GGTGAGATGAGACGCTGTATGGGGAAGGCCGGTGGGGCGTGGCCGTGCAATGACGATGTTGATGCCGGTGTAGACGACGACGTACAGCGCGGAGAACGCGACGAACAGCGTGGCTGGTCGCCGAAACACAAACGTGATCAAAATGACGGCAGCGCCAACGCCGACACCGATGAATCCCTCGAACGCTGAGACAAACGCGTTGAGGGGCGGGATGGCGCCGGCGTTCACCGATTGAACGTCGACTGCGATGGGACGGTCGAAGAAGAACGGAGCAGGGTGAATTACGACCGCGACGGCAAGGATCGCAAAGAGCACGCCCGTCACCAAGGACATGGCCATGAAGCCGGGATCAATCTCGCCAACGATGCGATGAGCGACGGAGGAAGACCGCTCATGCATGGCTAGGATTGTCGTCGATCCGCGAACATTTGCCTGGAAGAATCCCGAACATCGTGCCTATCATGTTGGCGTGAGCGACGCCGGTCGGGCTGCGACCGAGGTCCTGGCAGGCGAGCCGGGTCCGGTTGCCCGAGGGTGGCTGGGACCGGTGGTCGTGGTTGCAGCCCTACTCTTCGTCGTCAACACCCTCCTGGTTGTGAGCGGTATCAGGCGAAGCGCGTTCGACGTGCCCGTCGAGCGGGCTGTGCAAAGCGTGCCCTGGGGGCCGCTGACGTATTGGATGACGCTAACCAACGTCACAGCCGGTCTTGTCCAGGATATGTTCGGCGCCGCTGTTGTCGTCGCAGTGTTTCTGTGGGATCGCCGCGCCGGGTGGCTGCTTGCACTGGGTGCCCTGGGGAGCCTGATCGACCAGGTTGTCAAGGTGTCGATTGCACGGCACCGGCCGACCGCCGACGTGGTGACGATACTTGATCCGTCCACCGGCTACAGCTATCCCAGCGGTCATGCTGTGTTCTTCACGTGGCTGTGGTTCATGCTCGCGGCGAGCTTGTCCCCGCATGTACGGCCGAGGTGGCGCACGTGGCTCTGGGGTTTAGCCGCTGCGCTGATTCTGCTGGCGTGCATCGGTCGGGTTTGGGCTGGGGCGCACTGGCCCACAGATGTCATCGGTGGGTTCCTCCTGGGATTGGCCTGGTCGGCGTTCGTCCTGTGGTTGCCCGAACGTTGGCTTCCGACACCGAGTCGGCGATGGTTTCGACGGCGCCGCAGGGAGCTGCGGGTGACGGAATGAACGCCCGCTCCCGTTTGGCCGCCGGCTTTCTGCTCGGAATCGCCGCCTTTGCTCCCGCCGTGGTCTTCACCCCGTGGCAGGTCGCTGTGCTCGTCGGCTGGGACACGATGGCGGCAACGTTCGTCGGCTCTGTGTTTCTGGCCACCCGCGGCAAGGACTCCGCCGCAACGAAGGAGTTGGCAACCGCGGAGGACAACTCCAGGGTGGCCGCCGATACCGTACTGGTCGGAGCCAGCGTCGCAAGCCTGGTGGGCGTGGTATTCGCGCTTCTCAAGGCCGGCGGCGAAACCGGTACGGCTCATATTCTGATCATCGCCGTCGCGTTTCTCAGCATCGTGCTCTCGTGGCCGTCCGTTCACACCGTCTTCACGTTGCGCTACGCCAGGCTGTACTACTCAGCCGGAGGCGGGATCGACTGGCACGCTCGCGATATGCCCGATTTCGGGGACTTCGCATACGTTGCCCTCACCCTGGGAATGACCTTCCAGGTCTCCGACACCGACATCGTCTCCAAGCCGATTCGGAAGGCCGCCTTGCGCCACGCTGTGCTGTCGTACGTGTTCGGCGTGGTGATCCTGGCAACGACCATTAACGTCGTCGCCAGTCTTCTCGCCAAGTAGGAGTGAGTTGTTTCTAGCGAGGCTCAGCGGGCGCGCGGGGCGCGAATGCGCACCTGGGCCACAGGGCTGGGCGTCGCCGGTAACGGCGCGCTCGGGATCGTGCTCGTCCTCGTCGGTATCTTCCTCATCCAGGCAGCCGATGCCACCAATGCCGGCGCCTCCAAGGGTCTTGACCAGACGCTGTGCACCGTCGCCGTCGAACCGTTCGGCACGGCGCTACTGCTCGCCGTCGCCGTCGGGCTCGTCGCGTATGGTCTGTACTCGTTCGTCGCGGCGAGGTTTCGGCGCGTCTGACGTTCGACCGGCGAGCCTTGGATCCGGACTGATGGCGCTCGGAAACCAGGCGGCCACTCAGTCCTTGATCTTCTCGCCGAGCTCGTCGGCTTTGTCCTTGACGTTCTCACCGACGTTCTTCACGTCACCAGCCACTTGCTGCTTCTCGCCCTCGGCCTTGAGGTCCTTGTCTCCGGTGAGGTCACCGGCTGACTCCTTGACCTTGCCCGCAAACTTGTTGGATTGGGCATCTTTCCCCTCCTCGACGCCTCCGTTGCCTTCAGTGCCCTCTCTCTGCCTTTGGCACACCTACAGGTGGTAAGGCGCTCGGCCTGGGGTGCGCTATCTGCCGGCCGTGGTCGTCCTGAGCTAGCCCACTCATCGTTTGCAGACGCACGAAAGCAGGGCGGCATCTGCATCGCTGCGCCTGTAAGATCATCGCTGTTCGATGGGCGCTTCGCTAGAGGAGAGGCTATGAGACGGGTAGGTCTGTTTCAATCGGCTTCGTAGTGTGGATTGTGATAGGGGTGATCGTGGCCTCCAACCATCAATACCTAGTGAACCTCAAGACCTTTGGCGCCGTCCTGTCAGCGCTTCTCGCGATCCTGCTCTGGCCGCTCATCCTGCTCGGCACCAAGATCACCATCAACATCTGACGGTCCGCGCAGCCACCTCTGCGGGGCGACCCGGCCGGCCCGGGCTAGTGCACCACGCGCAGGGGTGCACGCACTGGGTGGAT
>CATPCA010000240.1 GCA_955652545.1 Candidatus Dormiibacterota bacterium | reverse complement strand
GGTCGTCACGCCACGCGCGAGGAGGAGGTGGATGAGCTGCTCCGCGGCGGGGTGTTCATCGATCTCTACCGCGTCGTCAGACAGGGGGTGCGCGTTGGCGTGGAGTCGTACTCGATCAAGAAGCTCGAGCCGCTGTACATGGGCGAGCGCGCCGGGCGCGTCACTGACGCCGGGTCGAGCATCGTCGAGTACGAGGCCTGGCTGGAGTCGCCCGACGACGAGATCCTCGAGTCGATCCGTGTCTACAACGAGGATGACTGCCGGTCGCTCGTCGGACTGCGCGGCTGGCTGGAATCACGACGTGATGACCTGGAGCGCGTCACCAGTGTCGTGGCGCCACGGCCAGAGCCGCGCGACGGCACCGCGTCCGAGAGCATCGCGGCCGGCACTGCGATGGTGGAGGCCCTCGCGACCGAGCTCACCGCGGACATCCCCGTGGACGGGTCGGCCCAGACCGACGCGCAGCGCGCGCGGTCGCTGCTCGCGGCGCTCCTCGACTGGCACCGTCGCGACGCCAAACCGCAGTGGTGGGAATACTTCGCGCGCCAGGACAATTCCGACGATGACCTCATCGAGGACGCGGCGGCGCTCGGTGGTCTTGTCTTCGACAGCGTGACCAGCACCGACACCAGGTCCAACCTGTTCCGCTTCAGGTTCCCGCCGCAGGAGACCAAGTTGGGTGTCGGCGACAGCGTCGAGGACTCCCGCACCGACGACGACGGCGCCGGCGGCAAATTACCGAGGCGGCTGGGCAAGATCCATGACATCGACACCGCCGCCGGTTGGGTGGTTCTCAAGCGCGTTGGCATCGACCCACTGCCGACTGCGTTGATTCCGGGCGGTCCGCCCGCCGGCAACGAGCAGCGCGACGCGCTGCTGCGTGTCGGCAGATGGGTCTCCGACCACGGCGTCGATTCGCCCGGCAACTTCCGCGCCGTTCGCGATCTCCTGCTGCGCCACCGACCGCGCATCGGCGGTGTGCGCGACGGGGAAGCGCTCCGCCGTGCCACGGAGGACGTCGGCAGCGCCGCCCGGCGGTCGATCCGTGACGCCGACTCCACCTGCCTGCCCGTTCAGGGGCCGCCGGGCTCTGGCAAGACATACACGGGGGCCATGGCCATCGTCGACCTGGTCACCGCCGGCCCGCGACGGCGCGTCGCCGTCACCGCGCTCTCCCACCGGGCGATCACCCATCTGCTGCGCAGCGTGTGCACGGAGGCGAGGCGTCGCGGTGTGACGCTGCGGATCGTGCAGAAGAGCGACGGGCGTGGTTGCGATGACGACTTCGTGCACTGCGTCACCGCCAATGACGCAGTGGTCGCAGCGCTCGATGGCAACGAGGTCGACATCATCGCCGGCACCGCCTGGCTCTTCGCCCGTGAGGATATCGACAGCAGGTTCGACACCCTGTTCGTCGACGAGGCCGGCCAGCTCTCGCTGGCCAATGTCGTCGCGGTCGGCGGGTGCGCCCGCAACATCGTGCTGCTCGGCGACCCGCAGCAACTCGAACAGCCGTCGCAGGGCGTGCACCCTGCCGGCGCGGAGGTCTCGGCGCTGGCTCACCTGGTGGGTGACCACGAGACGATTCCGGACGAGCGCGGCCTCTTCCTCGACGTCACCTGGCGCATGCATCCTGACGTGTGTGCGTACATCTCAGACAACTTCTACGACTCACGCCTTGTCTCCAACCCGGATTGCGCGCGCCAGAGAGTCATCGGCGATGACGCGCTGGCCGGAACCGGTCTGCGCTGGCTGCCCGTCGCGCACGCCGGCAACCGGTCCGCGTCCGAGCAGGAGGCTATGGCGGTGGCCGGGATCGTCGAGCGCCTGGTCGGCCGAAGCTGGGTCGACCGCGACGGACTCGAGCGGCCTCTCACCGCCGCGGACGTGCTGGTGGTCGCACCGTACAACGCGCACGTGGCGACATTGCGCGGCGCCGTTCCGGTGGACGTCGCCGTCGGCACGGTCGACCGCTTCCAGGGGCAGGAGGCGGCCGTGGTCATCTACTCGATGGCGACGTCGCTCGCCGAGGATGTGCCGCGAGGAATGGAGTTCCTCTACTCGCGCAATCGCATGAACGTCGCAGTGTCGCGCGCGCGCTGCCTAGCCGTCCTCGTCTGCTCGCCCGACCTGCTGCGTGTGGCGTGCTCGACCGCGGCGCAGATCCCGCTTGCCAACGCGCTCTGCTCGTTCGTCGAGCGGAGCCTTCGGCTTGACAGGCTTTCGCCGGCGGCGGACCGGTTGGAGCTGGCTCTGTTCTGACGCAGCACTCTGCTGTGAGGCAGGCTTCGTTGAGACAACAGGCTGCTTGGAGGCAACAGGCTGCTTGGAGGCAAGCGGCTTCTTGGAGGCAACAGGCTGCTTGGAGGCAAGCGGCTTCTTGGGGGCAACACGGCGCTCAATCGGACGACCGGGCGCCGAGCTGGACGTGGTCAGGGCCTCGAACTCGCGAATGACATCCTCCTTCCTGCCGACCAGCTCGATCAGCGTCTCGAGAACCTCCTGGCGCAGCAGTGGTTCCATCTCGGCGGCGTCGGAGTCCACCGCCGCGAGGTGAGGAGCGCTGTCCGCCGCACTGGATTCGAACGGGTCGGTTTCACCGAGGGCGTGGACGACGTTGTCGAGTTCCTGCTCCTCGATGGCCAGTCGCGCCTCGAGCTCGGCGATCCGGGCGGCTGCAGCATCGGCGGCGGCGGCCGCGGCCGGTGCCCTCGCAGCGGCCGCGTCGGCAGCAGCCTGCCGCGCTGACCACGCCGGCGCGCCGTATGTGGGGATGAACTCGGGGCCGTCGACGTCCTCGAGGTCCATCCATCGGCGATCGCGCAGCGCGTCGACGACGAGGAGCACGCCGAGGACCGCGATGCCGATGCCGGCGGGCACGAACAACGCAGACGCGAGGGGATGATTGCCGGGCTGGGTCAGGCCCAGCAGCCCGGCGAGTAGGAACCCGATCGAAAGGCCAAGGATCGCAACTCGCAGGGAACGTGCCATGACCTGCGATTGTGGCAGCGAGGTTCGGTTGAGCACAGCCGTCAGCAGCCGCCGACGTGCGTTGGGACGAACGCTCAAGCCTGGCGTGCGCTCCGATGGCTCTTCCTGGTGGTCAATGCCGGCGACTCCTCCGCCAACCCGGCGCGAAGGGTGGGGTTGCGCATCACCACGCCGGTCAACTCGACGCGCGAGCTGATGCCGAGCTTGGCGTAGACGTGGCTCAGGTGGGTCTCGACAGTGCGGGCCGAGACGAACAGGCGCTCGCCGGTCTCACGGTTGCTCAGCCCTTGGACGACGTGCCGCACCACCTCGCGCTCCGCCGGGGTGGCCCGCTCCCACCCCGCAGGCAGCACCCGACCGACGAACTCGGTCTCAGCGTCGAGGCCGTCGACCTCGACCCCATCATCGCGGTGCGGCTTCCTGCCCCTGGATGCAGACATCCCCCGTCCCCCAACCCGGCTCGATCAAACCGCAACGCTGCTGAATGAGCAGTGCGCAAGCCGCCGATGTGAGCGAGGTGCGTCCGACCCATTTGCTTATTACGACGCGTTTGGGACGATCATACAGAGAGCCCGGCGGGATGTCCATCAAAAGATCAGGGAGTCAACGGATGTAACGGCCCCAGCGGGCGCGGATCATGCCACTCGGAGCAGAGGGCGCAATCACCGCCCGAGACGGGGACGCCGCGACGGGGTGGAGGCCGGCTTCATGCCGGCCGCCTCACTCCGCGCGTACGGTTGGGCCGCTCGCTCTGTTGTACGTGGAGAGGCCGGTGCAGTGTTGCCTAGCCCCCCTAGAAGCGCATGGCGCCGGCCTCGCTAGCGCCCATCAGGCCCAACGGGCTCTCCGCTTGCGGAAATCGTCTGGTGGGAGGCGTTCGACGGCTCCATCCCAGGGGCGCGGTGCCGCTCGAGGTGATGCAGCCGCTATCTGAGGAACAGCTGCCGCCGGCAACCGCCAGCAGCACGCTCGCGGCGGGCGCCACCTGGACTCTCGTTGCGCCACTGCAGGCTCCAACGCGTCCCGATCACTCGGCGGCCTCGCTTGACGGAAACCACGTCGGTCCAGTAAACTGATCGAGTGATCAAGTCAGGCGGTCAAGTTATCCCGCCGCCAAAGCCGATCGGGGACGAGCGACGGCCGGGGAGAGCGCCGGCAGTCAGCGCGCGACTCAACTCCGTGTACGCCGCACACTCCGGCGGTCGGGCGCGCCGCCAGAGACGCAACGAGGCTGGGGATCGCATGCGCGCGCGCATCGTGGACGCGGCCCTGCAGGCACTGCGGGCGGAGGGTTATGCGGGGGTCTCGGTTCGCGCCATCGCGGCCATGGGCGCTTTCAGCCCGGCGCTCGTCTTCTATCACTTCGGCAGCGTGGACGCCCTCTTGCTGGCCGTCCTCGACCGGGTCAGCGGCGATCGCCTGACGCGCTACGAGGTGCGTCTGCGCGACGTGTCGTCCTTGGCGACTCTCGCCGCAGCCCTCGAGGAGCTCTACAGCGAGGACCTTCAGCTCGGCCAGCTCACGGCGGTCCAAGAGATCGTCGGTGCGATGGCGTTCGACCCGCAGCTCGGACCCGAGATCGTGGTTCGGATGCAGCCGTGGATGACGTTTGCCGAGCAGCTCGCTGAACGGATCATGTCCGGGAGCCCGCTCGCCAATCTCGTGGATCCAGCCGTCATCGGGTCCGCGGTGATCGCGCTCTACATGGGCCTCGAGATCGTCGCTCGCATGCAGGGTGGTGACACCAGCGGCTCGAGCGCTCTGGTGGCAACCCTCAGCGAAACGGCGCCCTGGATCGACCGACTGCTGGGCAAGGGCACGGCGGTGCGGCGTCGGCAGGCGACACGCGTGCTGGTCGACTGATGCTCGGAAACCTGGCCGAAGCGTTGCTGGCGCTGTGCATGGTGCTGATTGTGCCTGCGCTTCTTGCCCTGATCGTTGTCATCGCGCGGTCGCTGACAAAGGCGCACGGCGCGCAACTGCAACCTGCCGGCGGCGACCAGGCAATCGTTGCGACCGATGCGCCGCGACAGGTGCCGGCTGGCATGGCCGTGATCATCTGCATCCTGGCCGGCGCGGCCGGCGCCTTCATATCGCTCGAGGCCTACTACGTCGGAGTGACGCTGGCAATTGCGGGGGGATGGCTGCTGATTCGTCAGGCATCTCGCCAGCGCTGGTTCGCGCTCGGCGGGTTCCTCCTCGGGATGGGGGCGTGCGCAGCGGGATTGCTGAGCCCGGCGCTCACCAACCACGACCCGGCCGTGACGTACGACCCGTCGACGATCCCCACCTTCTTTGTCAGCGTGTTCGTTGGGCTCTGCGGCGTTGCGATCCTCGTGCTCGCGAACGTTTCGCGCCAGCGCACCGCATAAGACAGGTCAGTACAGGCCTATTCCACGCAGAATTCATTGCCTTCGGGATCCGCGAGAACGACCCAACCGCCCGGCTCCAGTTCGCGCCGGTCGTCCACGATCGTCGCCCCGAGGGCTTGCAGCCGGTCGACCTCCTGCGCCTGGTCATGTTCGAGCGGCATCAGGTCGAGATGCACTCGATTCTTGACCACCTTGGCCTCCGGGACGGTCACAAAAACGAGTCGCGGCCAGCGCTCCTCGGGCGGGCTCGCCAACCAGAAAGGGTTGGCGGGCATGTCCACCTTCTCGAGCCGGTACCCGGTGACGGCACTCCAGAACTCTGCTACGACGCGAGCGTCGCGACAATCGAACGTGACGTTGAAGACGGCTGAAAGCATCCACTGACTCCGATCTGCGGCTGAGGCTTGGTCGCATTCTGGGCGCCGGCCCGTTCGCGGTCGAAACGGGGAGGCTGGCTGACGCCTCCCCGGCATTGCGCAGGATTTTGTCGCGTGGACCGTTATTTGGATTGGGGGGGATGACGCCGCACCGCCACCCAGCCTTCCTTCGGGCACTGCATCGGCGAATGGAGACCGGCATGGGTCTGACAATCTGGTTCCGCTGTCCCATCGCTGGATGCACCTACAAAAGGGCGATCCGCTTGGAGGAGGGCGAGGCGGCGTATCAGAGCGGGTTCGCCAAGCGCGAAGCCACCCTCCGCGACGAGCACCCGAACCATCCGACCACAAGGACCACCGACCGAGAGACCGAGAGGGTCTCCAGTTCGGCGTGACGCCGCGATCCGCCGACGTTCGCTGATGACCGAAATCCCTTACCTGTCACCGTGCCGGGAGAGGGAGTCGAACCCTCACGGGGTTGCCCCCGGCGGTTTTTGAGACCGCTGCGTCTACCGTTCCGCCACCCCGGCCTGGCGACAGGATAGGCGGCCCCTCCCGGGATCAGCCGAATCCGCCATCCCGGGGGCAGATAAAGTGGGTGCTCCGCTACCCTATTGACGACCACCAGCACACTCATAAGAGAATGCCACATCGGCGCCGAGCGGAACGCCCGGACCATGACCACAATCGACACCACGATGCCCGAGGTCTCCGAAGTCGAGATCGCAGCCGTTGATCCGCAGCGCTTCGCGTCAGTTCTCAGCGACGAGCAGATGACCGCGATGCGCGCCGCTATCGAGGCCGCGCGCGTGCTGCTCGACGGCCGCACCGTCTGGAACGTCAACTCCACGGCCAAGGGTGGTGGCGTCGCCGAGATGCTCGCCTCGCTGCTTCCCTACGCGTGTGGCGCCGGGGTCGAGACGCGCTGGCTGGTGATCGGCGGTGACGACCAGTTCTTCACCATCACCAAGCGCATCCACAACCGGCTGCACGGCG
>CATPCA010000239.1 GCA_955652545.1 Candidatus Dormiibacterota bacterium | reverse complement strand
TCCTCGACGTGCAGACGTTTCGCTACCTCGCGGTCAACAACGCTGCGCTCGACCTGTACGGGTATTCGCGCGATGAGTTCCTCGCTCTCCGCCAGACCGACCTGCGGGTCGAGGAGCAGGCAGAACAGCTGCAGGATGACCGCGTTGCCATCGCGAAGCAGAGCAAGAAGCACTTCCAGGACACCCGGCATCGCACCAAGGGCGGTGCCATCCTCGATGTCGAGCTCGATGTCGCCAACGTGGTTTTCGCGAGTCGATCGGCCGCCGTCGTGGTCGTCAGCGACGTCACCGATCGGGTCCGCCTCCAGGGTGAGCTGCAGTACCAGGCGTTCCACGACGCGCTGACCGGTCTGTCCAACCGCGCGCTCTTCACCGACCGCGTCGACCACGCCCTGGCGCGCAGCGCTCGCGACGGGCGGCAGCTGGCCGTTCTCTTCCTCGACGTCGACAACTTCAAGGCGATCAACGACGGTCTCGGCCACGCGGCGGGCGACGAGCTGCTGAGGACGGTGGCTCGGCGGTTGGCTGAGCAGCTCCGCGCCGGAGACACCGCCGCACGCTTTGGTGGCGACGAATTCGCCATCCTGCTGGAAAACATCACCGACCCGAGCCAGGTCGCCCACGTGTGCGAGCGCATCGCGGCATCTCTGCGCGTCGGCTGCCACATCCAGGGCACCCTGGTCTGCCCGCAGGTCAGCATCGGCGTGACCTACGACTCGGACGGCAACACAGGTGAAGAGCTGCTCCGCAACGCCGATGTCGCCATGTATCAGGCCAAGGCCAACGGCAAGTCCTGCTTCCAGGTCTTCGAGCCGGCCATGCATCAGCGTGTTGCCTGGCGTCTGCAGGTGGAGTCGGACCTCCGGCGAGCGCTCGAGGAAGACAATCTGCGGCTCTACTATCAGCCGATCCTCGAGCTGCCCAGCCGGCGAATCGTGGGCGTCGAGGCATTGGCGCGCTGGCTGCACCCTGTTCGAGGGCTGATCCTCCCGCTGGACTTTATCCCGGTCGCGGAGGAGACCGGTCTGATCATCCCTCTGGGCCGCTGGGTTCTCACCGAGGCGTGCGCACAGGTCCGGCGCTGGCAGCAGGAGATCGCCGGGCTGGCCGACCTCAATGCCGCGGTCAACATCTCGCCACGCCAGCTCGAAGACCCGGCGATCGTCGATGACGTCAAGGCGGCCCTGGCGACATCGGGGCTGCGGCCCGAGAAGCTGGTCCTGGAGATCACCGAGAGCATCCTGATGCGCGACGTCGCCGCCGCAGCCATGCGCTTGACCGACCTCAGCAACCTGGGCGTCAAGCTGGCGGTCGACGACTTCGGCACTGGGCAGTCCTCGCTGTCGCAACTGCGGCGTTTCCCCGTGGACATCCTCAAGATCGACAAGTCCTTCGTCGACAACGTCGACCACGATCCGATGGCGAGCAACCTCCTGACAGTCGTCGCCGGGCTCGGTCAGTCGCTCGGCCTCGACGTCGTCGCTGAGGGTGTCGAGTCGGCGGCCCAGGGCAGTGTCATCGAGCGCTTGGGCAAGCTCTACGTGCAGGGGTACCTGTATTCGCGACCGCTGGACGTCGCGGCGATGACCGTTTTGCTCACCGAGCACTGCCTGCAGCGCACGGCAGGCGGATAGATCCTCAGGCGTCGATCAGCAGCGCGTTCAGCGGCCCCTTGAGGCGTTCCGACCGGCGCGAGATCGCCGGCAGCGGACGCAGGGGCCGGGTGTGTGGTGCCGACTCCTCCAGCGCCGGACGCCAGAGGTTCTCGACCACCTCGATGGGATCGCGGCCGGTGCAGTCCTGCGCGAGGTGCTCGCTCCACAGACGCTCGCGGACGTCTTTGGCCACCGCCGCGTCGTCGGTGACCACGTTGACCTCGGTGTCGTTGAAC
Source organism: Candidatus Dormiibacterota bacterium (assembly GCA_955652545.1). The sequence goes on along the minus strand of CATPCA010000239.1, from coordinate 1,727 downwards.
AGCGAGTGCTCGTTGAGATTCGCCGACCCGACCGTCAGCCAGGTGTCGTCGACAACGCAGACCTTCGCATGCACGTACACCGGAGGCTGGTTGGGCCCGGGCGGTCCGATGGTGCCGGCGAGCAGACGTCCGTGACGATCCGCATCCTTAAGCACCGCCAGTTGACCGCGGGTGTCGTCGTTGCCGTTGTTAGGGCGCATCGGGAGCACGACGCACAGCCGGAAGTCATCAGCCGGGGGCCGGCGCAATATCTGCGCGAGCACCGCCACCACCTCGGTGCTCCAGAGGAACTGGTTCTCGATGTAGATGAAGCGGCGAGCGTTGCGAAACGCTCCCATGTACGCGTCGAGCACACTGAAATCGCCGCGCGGCAGCGACGTGTACGTGTGCTCGGGCACGGTGCGCACCAGTTGCACGCGACTGGTGCCGGTGGGCGCCGGCGTGGCAGTGCCCGGCAGTCGTTCGGCGGTCGTGGCTTCCCAGCGGAGCGCGAAATGGGATGCGACATCTGTAACGGTGGGACCGGTGAATCGGGCGAGAGCATCGTGCCAACCGAGAGCCGGCCCACCTGGATGCGGGGCTGTGTCATAGCGATCACCGGTCCAGTCGGTGAGGTCGATGCCGCCGACGAACGCCACCGTGCCGTCGACGATGACCAGCTTCTCGTGATGGCAGTGCATGGGCCGGTTGCGCTTGTCCAGCGCGCCCCGAATCCGCGTCCCTCGCACCAGCGCGCTCATGAGTCGTGATGCATCCTTGCGGGTTGGGTGCATCACCGGCACCGGTGCTCCGGCCCACGTGAGGACGCGCACATCCACGCGCTCGGCTGCGCGAGAGAGCAGGTCGCGCACCGTGACGAGCGCCGGCTCGCGCTCCATGGCGAAGTCGGGATCGACCGTCCAGCCGGCGACGTGGACGAATGACTGAGCACCGCGCACTGCCTCGACGATCGCCGGCAGAGCCTCCGCGCCATCGATATGCACGTCCACGTGGTTGCCGTCGCGTGGCGGCGGTGGACCGGCCGCCCAGCCGTGGCCACTGCCCTCGAACACGTGAGCGAACCCGATCCGCGCCAGGCGGCGGCGGTGGTGCGCGCGACTGGCGGCCTCCAGCGCCTCGCCGGCGCGCGTATCGAGCTCGCTGGCGAACCGACCGATCATCCCGGCCAGTCTACGGGGCCGGACCGCGCCATCCCACCCGCCGGCCGGGGGGTTCACATACCGCGGTGCGATGTGCTAGTGTTGGGTACCGCATGGTACCTACTTTGTGATAGTGACAGTGACAGCTATCAGCATCGGAACAAAGGAGAGTCAATGATTCTGCTGGGCGTGATCCTGATGATCATCGGCTTGGTGGCCACGATCCCGATCCTGTGGACGATTGGGATCATCCTCTTGGTCGTGGGCCTCATTCTCGCGCTGGCGGGAGCCATGGGCCACGCCATCGGAGGCAGGGCGCACTACTACTGATCCTGACGGCCATCCCCGTCAGGATTCTCAGTGGGCCCGGCCGGCGCTCAGTCGCCGGTCGGGACCACGCTTGACCGCTCCACCATCAGCACCACCGTTCTCCGCGGCGCCCGCGGCCGGTGGCGCACTCCCTGGGGCACCGTGAGCGCCTGACGCGCTCCCAGCTCGACGGTGCGATCCTCCAGGTCGATCAGCAGGGCGCCGTCGACCACGAAGAAGAACTCATCCTCGTCGTCATGCGTGTGCCAGTGGTATTCG
>CATPCA010000238.1 GCA_955652545.1 Candidatus Dormiibacterota bacterium | reverse complement strand
GCCACGATCTCGGCCTGGCGGTGTTTGAGCGGTGCGGGAACGATGCGCCGGTAGAAGCGTGGAGCGACCAGGTGAAGCACCCCGGAGCCGCCGATGAGCGCCGCCAGGCCCGCAAGCGAGGTGCGCCGCCGTGCAGTCATCACCGCCACGGTACGGCTTTCGAGATGGTCGCAGTCGACATACACAGATCAGTGTAGGTATGATCCGGAGGTGCTCGCCCGCGCCACCGCCTGCAGCGTCCACGGCCTGGCCGGCGTCCCGGTGATGGTCGAGGCGGACGTCGCCAACGGGCTGCCCAACTTCACCATCGTCGGGCTCACCGACAGGGCGATCCAGGAAGCGCGCGAACGAGTGCGAGCGTCGATCCGCAACGCGGGGTTCCAATTCCCGCAGCGTCGCCTGACCGTCAACCTGGCCCCGGCGGAGGTGCCCAAGGAGGGCACCGGGTTCGACCTCGCCATCGCCATGGCCATCCTCTGCCTCGACAACGGCGCGCTGCGGCTCGAAGGGCACAGCTTCATCGGCGAGCTAGCGCTGGACGGCTCGGTGCGGCCGGTCACCGGGGTGCTGCCGATGGCCCGCTGCTTGCGGGCGGCCGGGGTGCGTCGGTTGGCGGTGGCGGAGGAGAACGCGGCCGAGGCGGCCCTGGTCGATTCCCTGGAGGTGGTCGGGGTCGCGTCGCTGCAGCGGTGCGTCGGCCATCTCGACGGCAGCGCCCCGCTGCCGGCCGCCATCCCCGGAGCGTCGCCGCACCTCGACGAGACCACCGACCTCGCCGACGTGCGCGGCCAGGAGCAGGCCAAGCGAGCTCTGGAGATTGCGGCGGCCGGAGGCCACAACCTGCTGATGGTCGGCCCGCCGGGCAGCGGCAAGACCATGCTGGCGCGCGCCTTCTGTTCGCTGCTGCCCGACCTCGACAACGAGGAGTCCCTCGAGGTGGCGGCGCTGTACTCGTTGCGGGGCGCACTGCGCGAGCGACCACCGACGGCGACGCGGCCGCCGTTTCGCGCGCCGCACCATTCGGTGTCGCGCGCCGGCCTGATCGGCGGCGGCAGTGGGCTGGCCCGGCCCGGCGAGATAAGCCTTGCCCACCACGGAGTGCTGTTCCTCGACGAGGTCTGCGAGTTCCCGCGCAGTCATCTCGAGGCCCTCCGCCAACCGCTCGAGGAACGCGAGGTCAGCGTGGTGCGTTCCCGCGGAGCGGTCATGTTCCCGGCGGACTTCGTGCTGGTCGCCGCCGCCAACCCCTGTCCGTGCGGCCACCTCGGTGATGAGACCGGGTGCAGGTGCAGTGCGCGCGCCCTCGGCGAGTACGCGAACCGTCTGAGCGGGCCCATCCGCGATCGGATCGACCTTGTCATCGACGTGCCGCGGCAGCGTTTTTGCGACCTGTTCGACGGGTCCGCCGGCGAGTCCTCGGAGACGGTTCGCGAGCGGGTGTGGCGAGCTCGCGCCGTCCAGGTAGAGCGCAACCCACCGCCGCGGCGGCGCCGATCGCGCAACGCCGCGCTCGACGGGCGGGTGCTGCAGGACACGGCCGCGGCCACGCCCCAGGCGACCCGCCTGCTCGGTCTGGCGGGTGAGCGCATGCAACTGAGCGCGCGCGGCTTCTTCCGTGTGCTGCGCGTGGCGCGGACGATCGCCGACCTGCGCGGCTCCGCCACCGTCGGCGAGAGCGACGTCGGCGAGGCGTTGCGTTTTCGAGGCGAGGCACCGTCGTCGTGAGCGCCTCGCAAGCCGCCTGCCGGCTGGAGCGCGGCGAACTGGGCTGGCCCGTACGACTCGAGCACCTCGACGCGCCGCCGGCAGCGCTGTGGTTGCGCGGAACGCTGCCGCCACCCGACACACCATGCGTCGCTGTCGTCGGCGCGCGCCGGGCGACGCCGGGTGGCCTGCTGATCGCGTGTGACATCGCGGCCGGCCTCGCTGCCGCCGGCGTCACGGTGCTCAGTGGGATGGCTCGCGGCATCGACGCCGCCGCCCACCGCGGCGCATTGCGCGGCGCCGGCTGCACGGTGGCGGTGCTCGGCTGTGGCATCGAGCTCTGCTACCCGGCCGAGCACCTGGAGTTGCGCGACCAGATTGCCACGCGTGGATGCGTGATCTCGGAGGATGGTGGCACGGAGCCGCCGATCGGGTGGCGGTTCCCCCGGCGCAACCGACTGATCGCCGCCCTCGCCGAGGCGGTGGTCGTGGTGGAAGCGACGGCCAGGAGCGGGGCCCTGAGCACGGCGCGCTGGGCGGCCGACCTCGGCCGCGAGGTGCTCGCAGTGCCCGGCTCCATCCGCAGCCCGAGTTCGGTGGGTCCCAACCTGCTCATCCGTGACGGGGTCCGTCCCTTCCTGGACATCGGCGATCTGTTCGAGGCGGCGCCACAGCTGTGCCGCTCGCTGTCGGCATGCCGCCCCATGGAGCCTGCGGCGGAGACGGACGGCCAGCGGTGGGTCGGCGGGGATCCGCTGCTGCGTCGGGTTCTGGAGGAGGTCGGTGCCGACCCCGTCCACCCGGATGAGCTGTCCGCGACCCTAGGGGTCGCGTCAACCGAGCTCGCCGCCGCCCTGACCATGCTCCAACTGCGCGGCGCCATCACCGAGGTTTACGGAGGCCGGGTTGCGCGTACCTTTTAAGGGCACCAAGGCTCATCAGCCCCGGTTTTCAGCCCGACCCGTTGTTATCATCGGCCGTCCCTCGGCCGCTGCCGGCCCCGTCCGGGCATCACCGGCGCGAGCGAATCACTGAACATGCCAAACCGCCTCATCATCGTCGAGTCCCCGTCCAAGGCACGCACCCTCGCCAAGTTTCTCGGCGCCGGGTACACGGTCAAGGCGTCGATGGGGCACGTCCGCGACCTGCCCAAGTCAAAGATCGGTGTCGACATCGACGCGGGCTTCGTGCCCGAATACCAGGTCATCAAGGGCAAGGAGAAGCAGATCAAGGAGCTGCAGGTCGCCTCCAGGAAGGCGGACAGCACCCTGCTCGCGGCCGATCCTGATCGCGAAGGAGAGGCGATCGCCTGGCACATCGCCCAGGCCCTCAAGCTCAAGGACCCCGACCGCGTGGTCTTCCACGAGATCACCAAGGCCGCGGTCGAAGCCGCCCTTGCGGAGCCGCGCAAGATCGATCGAGGCCTGGTCTCGG
>CATPCA010000237.1 GCA_955652545.1 Candidatus Dormiibacterota bacterium | reverse complement strand
GCCGTGGAGCACATGCGGGTACACCTTCCGAACCGGTGGCCGTCCGTACGCATCGTCGCGCTCCTGGGCGGCCAGCTCGGCGGCCAGGGCACGCCCTCCCCCGCTCGCGGCCTGGTACGTGGCCAGCGTCACATGGCGCAGTCCGAACCGTTGGTGCAGCGGGCCGAGCACCACCGCCAGAGGGATGGCGACGCAGTTGGGGTTGGCGATGATGCCGGCGTGTCCCTCGAGCGAGCTCGCATTGACCTCGGGCACCACGAGCGGCACTGTCGGGTCCATCCGATACGCGCTCGACTTGTCGACTGCCACGCCGCCACCAGCGGCAACCACCGGCGCGAAACGCCGCGCGGCGTCCGCACCCGCTGCGAGGAACACGATGTCTGCGCCGGTCAGGATGTCGTCGTCGACCTCACGGACCACGACGTCGTGGTCGCGGAAGCGAACGATCGCCCCCGCACTGTTGGCGCTGGCGAGCGCATGAAAGTCGCCGATCGGGAATACGCGATCCTCGAGGACACGCAGCAACGTGCCCCCCGCAGCGCCTGTCGCCCCCACCACGGCGACGACAGGCGGATTCTGCATGGTGAGAGCTACGCCGGCCCGCCGCTGCCGGCGCCTGCGGCCTCGGCCTGCTGCTTGGCGAGGTCGCGGATCGCCTCCTTGCGCGAGAGGTTGATGCGGCCGCGGTCGTCGACCTCGATGACCTTGACCATGATCTCGTCGCCGATGTTGACCACGTCCTCCACTTTTTCCACCCGGTGCTCGGCAAGGTGGCCGATGCGCACCAGGCCCTCCTTCTTGGGAGCGATCTCGACGAAAGCTCCAAAGCTCATCAGGCGGGCCACGCGACCCTTGTAGATCCTGCCGATCTCGACATCATCTGTGAGGTCGCGAATCATCGCCAGCGCTTGCTCGCGAGCCGCCGCATTGGCGGATGCGATGCTGACCCGACCGTCGTCCTCGATGTCGATCTGGGCGCCGGTCTCCTCGACGATCTTGCGGATCATCTTGCCGCCCGGGCCGATCACGTCGCGGATCTTGTCGGGGTTGATCTGGATGGTCTCGATGCGCGGAGCCCACGGGCTCATCTCGGTGCGCGGCTGCGGCAACCCCTCGGCCATCTTGCCGAGGATGTGGATGCGACCGGCCCGCGCCTGGGCGAGGGCCTGCTCCAGCAGGTCCCACTGCAGGCCGCGAACCTTCATGTCCATCTGCAGGGCGGTGATGCCCTTCTCGGTGCCGGCGACCTTGAAGTCCATGTCACCGAGCGCGTCCTCCATCCCCTGGATGTCACTGAGGATCACCGAATGGTCATCGCCCTCGATGAGACCCATGGCGATGCCGGCGACAGGCGACACCAGTGGCACACCGGCGTCCATCAATGCGAGGCATCCGCCGCACACAGAGGCCATCGAGGTGGAGCCGTTGCTCGAGAGGATCTCGGTGACGATGCGGACGACGTAGGGGAAGTCCGCCTCGTCGGGCATGACGTTGTGCAACGCACGCTCGGCGAGCGCGCCGTGGCCGATCTCGCGGCGGCCTGGTGCGCGCTGGAAGCGTGCCTCGCCCACGGAGTACGGCGGGAAGTTGTAGTGGTGCATGAATCGCTTGAACTCCTCGAGCCCAAGCCCGTCGATCTTCTGCTGGTCCTGACCGGACCCGAGGGTGACGATCGACAGTGCCTGCGTCTGGCCGCGGGTGAAGATGGCGCTGCCATGGGTACGTGGCAGCACGCCGACCTGGGTCCAGATCGGGCGGATCTCGTCCGTGCGACGGCCATCCGGACGGACACCCTCGTTGAGGATCGCGAACCGCACCGCCTTCTTGGTCTCGGCCTCGAAGGCCTTGCTGATGTCGGATCGCTTGTCGGGAAAGCGCTCGGAAAGCTGGGCGACCGCGTCGGCCTTGAGCTCATCGAGCTGGCGCTCGCGCGTCGCCTTGTCGACGTTGCGCGCCGCCTCACCGATGCGATCGGCGACGAGCTCGTGCACCGCGGCAGCCACATCGGCGTCGGTGGTCACCGGCGGGTACTGCATTGTCGGCTTGGCGCCGAGTGCGTTGCGGATGTCGACCTGGAACTGCACCAGGCGCTTGATCTCGTCATGGGCCATGCGCATGGCCTGGAGCATCAGGTCCTCGGGAACCTGGCGCGCGCCCGCCTCGACCATGCTGATCGAGTCGGCGGTGCCGGCGACGACGAGGTCGAGCTCGGACTCGGCGATCTGCTGCAGGGTCGGGTTGAGGATCAGCTGGCCGTCGAGCATGCCGACCCGCACGCAGCCGACCGGGCCCGCGTGCGGGATGTCGCTGATCGCCAGCGCCAGCGACGCGCCGGTGACGGCGAGGGTGGTCGGGTCCTGCTCCTGGTCGGCGCTCAGGACGGTGGCGATGATCTGGACGTCGTTGCGGAAGTCCTTGGGGAAGAGCGGCCGAAGCGGGCGGTCGATCATGCGGCTGGCGAGCACGCCGGCCTCACTGGGACGGCCCTCGCGGCGCGGGAAGCTCCCGGGGATGCGTCCCACGGAGTAGAGCTTCTCCTCGTAGTCGCACGTGAGCGGGAAG
>CATPCA010000236.1 GCA_955652545.1 Candidatus Dormiibacterota bacterium | reverse complement strand
CGGGTTGACGACCACCAGCGTTCGGGGGTGGTCGGCGCTCTCCCCGCTCATCGTCCGCGGATGGTATCGGCGCGCTCTTGGGCGGTGTCATGGCGGCGCGACGGCGAGCGGCCCATCTGGGCGCGCCGCGAGTTGGGCACGGTGACGGATTCGCACGGCCGCTCCTACGCGGGCGACCGGTTGTGTTCGAGATGTGATTGCCCCGGCGGGGACGGGCTGGGAGACTGGTGGGGGTGCCGCCGGTCGGGCAGCGGAGCGCGTATCAGGGGCGGGAAGGGGTCCCCGGATGGGCGTGCCGCCGACCGCTTCGGTTCGTGTACGGTCTGAGGTCCCGGGAGACGATGGAAGGGCATGCGATGGTCCGGACCGGCGGCATCCGCGTCGGCACAGTGGCGGTGGCTGTGATGGTCGCTTCGTGCGGCCCAGCGACACCGTCGAGCACGGCTTCTCCTACCCCGCACTCAACGACAGCGCCCCGGCCCAGCGCCGCCGCGGGGGCGTGCGCGTCGGTGGCGACCACGACGCCGATCGCGCAGGTCCCCGCCGCGTGTGCTGCGCTGTGGGCGCCGTACGGGGTGACCAAGGTTCCGCCGGCGAATTTAACGGATGGGACGCCCGTACCGCCCCCGGTAATGAATGCAACGCGCGGAGCCGTGTCAGATGCGGACGCGCAGGCGTGGGCGCTCGCGGTGAACCGTACTGGAATGTGGTTGCGTTGGAGCGAAGCAAACGACCAATACGAACTCACCACGTATATCGAAGCACGGCAGGTGGTGAACGCGACGATTGATCAAGCCATGCGTCGCGGAGCCAGTGTCATCGATCCCGATTGCGACCTCTTCGCTACACAGTACCGACTGTTTCCGCTCACGGCTGAGGGATCAGCCTTCTTCACGTCATTCGGACAAGCTACGCATGACGGGTATGTGTTCGTCGAGCGCTACCCAGGCCCGTGTGCCATCCTCAGCAAGGACCCCGCGGGGAATACGCAGCCCCTACTGTCGACGCCGAATTCTGTTGTGAGCGTGTCCGCAGGGACCGTGCGACACGACCCATTGCTTGGTGACGTTTGGTTCGGTGACGGCGCGGCATTTTGCACCAACCATGGCGCGCCGCCAGCATGGTGCTCGGCATGAGATCCTCCCGGAAGGCTTTGGCTGTCGCGGTCTGTGTGGCACTCACCACGCTTACGTGCCTCGCCGAGGATCAGGTAGCGGGCGCAACGGGAGTGGGGGCTGGCGGCTGTGCCGGCATTGGCGGAGGCAACACAACCGGGATCGGCGCGGCGCTGGGCTGCGGGCTCCCGCCGCCGCGAGCTCCCACTCCACAGGACAACGGCAGCGGTGTCTTCAGTGGATCAGCAGGCCCGCCGCTCGGATCCACGTGCATCCCCACCAAGCAGCTGCCCACGAGCGGCGGAAACGGCACTGCGCCCAGCAACCAGTACGTCGTGATCAGCCCCGCGATCACAGGCAACCCCGAAGCCGGCCTGACCGCGGCCGGCAGCATCCACTCCCCTCTCCCGATTGGCTCTCCGAGCGGCCCGCAGGACGTCGCCGTTCCCCCCGAAGCTGTCAAGACGGCGGCCCAACAGAATGCCGACGCGGCGGTTGAGGCACAGGGCATCGCCGACGAGTTCAACGCCTATCAACAACAACAGATCAACGACGCCCAGTCATCGGGCGCCTTCGATCACCCATCAGCCGCGCTGGCGCGGCTCCTCAATACAGCGCAGTACACCGCATCCAACTTCTACGTGCCCTTGGGGCCGCCTCTGCCAGGCGGAACGGCCATGTCTGAGGACGCGACCACCTGGAGCCTCCTCGAGCCCGTGTACCTCAACGTGGGCCGCGTCGTCCATGACCAGGTCGGCGCCGGCCCGCTCGGCGTGCCCGTGTACGGACCCAAGTACTGCACCCTTCTGCGGGTCGCGGGCACCGACGCGGTGTACCTGCAGTCTCAGTTCACCACCACGCTGCCAACGTTCACAGCCCAGATCAACCGCATCGCGGACGCCATCTGGCACGGCTTCCGTCGCGGCGCCATCGTCAGCGAGCCGGCGGACGGATCGCCGACTTACGTGGGCCTGCCAACGTGTGTCGGCCTCAACACCGGGTTGCCCACGGGCTCGGGAACGCCCAACCCATTCACCATCTCGCTGCCGATCACACTTGTGGGCGTGGCGGGTCGCCTGCCGGTCGCCGTTTCGGGTCGCGTCGCAGTGTCCATCGTCGCCGACGGCGTGCATTGGACATTCAACGACCCCGCCGGCGACACCACGGTGCACGGCCAGGATTCATTCGACCCGCAACGCCCAACGGGCGCGCCGACCTACGATGCCGCCACGCAATCGTGGCCCGACGCCGCGGCGAAATGCACGGTGTACCACCAGTACCGCGGTCTGGCCGCCTCGCCGGGCGTGATGATCGCGGCCCACGAGCACTTCCACATCGAGGTGTCCGGCGCGTACAGCACCGGTGCAGCGGCACCGATCGCCTTCAGCTACACGTACGAGCCCGCAGATTCCCCGGTGAGCTGGTCGAGCGGCCCGTATCCCGTGTACCAGATCGAAGCCGTGCCCTACGCGCCCGGCGGCTGATCTTCTAGAGCGCCGGCGGTGGCCCGGTCAACAGCGAGCGCACCTGCTCCACATCGCGGCCAATCTGCGCTACCAGCTCATCGATCGACGTGTACTTGCGTTCCTCGCGCAGCCGCTCCACGAACACCGCCCGCACATCGCGGTCATACAGGTCGCCGGCAAAATCAAGCAGGAACGCCTCGACGGTGAGGCGATCGCCGCCGAAAGTCGGCCGGTAGCCGACATTCGTCGCCGCCCGGTGCCATGCGTCGCCGACGCGTACCCACATCGCGTACACGCCCGGCTCGGGCAGACACTTCTCCGGCGCGATCGAGAGATTGGCGGTCGGGAACCCGAGATGTCGACCGACCTCCTCGCCATGTTCCACGCGCGCGTCCATGAAGTACGGCCGGCCCAGAAGGGGCGCAGCGCCGGCCATGTCGCCCGCCATCACCAACTCACGGATCCGCGACGATGACACGGCGACCGTACCGCTCCGCACCTCGCCGACCTGCACCACCTGGATCCCGTGCCGGTCCCCGTAGTCGCGCAGGAAGGCGATGTCGCCTTGGCGCTTGTGCCCGAGAACGAAGTCGTAGCCCACCACCAGCGCGTGCAGGTCGAAGGCCTCCGCGAGCAGGTCGCAGAATTGCTCGGCCCCCCAACTGCTCACCGCCCGGGTGAAGCCGAGCACGACCAACCGGTCGATGCCGTAGCGCTCGAGCAGGTCCTGCTTCTCCGCGACAGTCGTCAGCGATGGCGGGCAGTGCGGCGGGTCGAGCACGCACCGAGGGTGCGGGTTGAACGTGAGCACGGCGGTCTGCGCCCCCATCGAAGCGCTCACCGATCGCACCTCGTCGAGGAGCGCGACGTGCCCGCGGTGAACCCCGTCGAAGTTGCCGATGGTCAGCACCACTGGTGCGTCGTCACCCTGCCTGCGACCCAGGTCGTTGTCGACGCGCATGCGCTCAGCTGTTGAGGACTTTGCTGGGGCGCAGGAGGTTGCCGGCGATCTCGCCGATCGCGATGAGCCGCCCGTCGGCGCTGTGCACCCGGCACTGGTTGCCCGCGATCAACTCGGGCAGGCGCGGCAGCCACACCGACTGGCCGCGGCCGATCATCGTGGCCTGCTGCGGGGCCAGGTCGACGCGGGGAAGGAAGCTCACCGCTCGGTCTGGTGGCAGCAGCGCCGCGCCCGGGTCGTCGGACGCGGCGAGAGCGTCCGGTGTCACCGCATCCTCGAGCCGCAGCCCACCGTACGCCGTGTGCGACAGCCACGCCAGCAACGCGCCAGTCCCGACTGCTTCTCCGACGTCGGCGGCGAGCACGCGCATATACGCCCCCTTGCCGCTCACCACCACCAACTCGGCCTCAGCGCGGGGCCCAGGCCGAAACGCGGTCACCTCGATGCTCTCGATGCGCACTGGACGGGCCTTGCGCTCGACCTCCTGCCCGCTGCGAGCCAGCTCGTAGAGATGCCTGCCCTCGTGACGAACGGCCGAATGCATGGGTGGCACCTGCTCGATGTCGCCGACGAACGCGGCCGCGACGCGTCGCACGTCCGCCTCGGTCAGCGCCGAAGCGTCGGTGCCGACCACCACCTCGCCCTCGGTGTCGAGCGTGTCACTGCGTTCGCCGAACCGGACCATGCAGCGATACGTCTTGCGCTGCTGGTGGAAGTAGTCGACGAGCCGGGTCGCCTGTCCGATGCAGATCGGCAGCAGCCCGGTTGCTGTCGGGTCCAGGGTGCCGGCGTGGCCGACGCGCCGCTCATCGAAGATGCGGCGCACAACCCGCACCACGTCGAACGAGGTCATCCCGGCCGGTTTATCGATCGCCACGATGCCGCTGCGTGTTGTCGCGGCCCTCACCGGCACCACCGCGTGGATCACCCCGACGACCGGAGCAGCTCCCGAGCCACCTCGAGCACGCGCGGCGCGAAGGTGGCCAGCGGTTCGTTGAGCTCAGCACCGGCGGCGCGACGATGGCCTCCGCCGCCGAATGGAGCGCAGATCACCGTGGCATCGAGCGGATCACGAGTGCGCACGCTCACCTTGGTCGAACCGGGCGTGTTCTCCTTGAAGAGCACGGCCACCTCCATGGTGTCGATGCTCTGCAACTGGTCGATGACGCCCTCCGACTCCATCATGTCCGCGCCCGTCTCCTCGAGCATGTCCGACGTGATCGCCGACCACACCAGGCGCCCCTCGAACTCGGTGCGAAGGTTGGCCACCGCCAGACCCTCGAGCTTGAGCTGGGGCACGGACCTTGAGTTGTAGCTCTTCAGCGCGACCCAGGCGGGGTCGGCGCCCGCGGCCACCAGGTCGGCGCCGAGCCGCAGCGCCGCCTCCGTGGTGTTCTCGTGTCGATACCCGCCGGTGTCGGTGAACAGCGCCGCATAAAGGTTGGTGGCCACGTCCGCGGTGATCGGTGCGCCGAGCGCGGTGAGCAGGTCGTACACCACCTGCCCGGTGGCGCTGGCGTCGGGTTCGATCAGGTTGATCGCACCGAAGCCCTCGTTGCTGACATGGTGGTCGACATTGATCACCGTCGGCGTCCTGCCGATCAGGTCCTCCTTGTCACCGAAGCGTGCGGTCGTGGCGCAGTCGAAGGTGAACAGCACGCCGATGTTGTCAGCGCCGGCCTCGGTGATGGTGTCAAACCCGGGCAGGTAGTCCAGCATGCGCGGCATCGGCGACGGGACGATGACGCGCACCTCGCGGCCCAACGCACGCATCGAGAGGGCAAAACCGAGGGCAGAGCCGAGGCTGTCGGCGTCCGCGTCCTTGTGCGCCAGGCAGGTGATCACCGACGATCGATCGAGGATGTCGCGGATGTCGCCGACCACCTCCTCGAGCGGTG
>CATPCA010000235.1 GCA_955652545.1 Candidatus Dormiibacterota bacterium | reverse complement strand
GTTCCGCGTTCTCGATGACCGAGCCGGAGGTGGCGTCGTCGGACGCCACCAACATCTCGACGCGCATCGAGCGCGATGGCGACGAGTACGTCGTCACCGGGCACAAGTGGTGGTCGAGCGGGGCGATGAGCCCGCGCTGCAGGGTCGCCATCGTCATGGGCGTCACCAACCCCGACGCGGAGCCGCATCGACGGCAGAGCATGGTGCTCGTCCCGCTCGACAGCAAGGGCGTGCACATCCGTCGCGCAACGTCCGTGTTCGGCTACACCGACGGCGCCCACGGCGGTCACGCCGACCTGGATTACGAGGAGGTGCGTGTGCCTGCCGGCAACCTTCTCGGTGAGGAGGGGAGTGGGTTCGCCATCGCCCAGGCCCGGCTCGGGCCGGGACGGATCCACCACTGCATGCGCGTCATCGGCATGGCCGCGCGCGCGCTCGACCTGATGTCCAGGCGGGTGAGCACCCGCACCACGTTCGGCCGCGTTCTTGCTGAGCAGGGTGTTGTCCAGGAGTGGATCGCCGAGTCGTACATCCGGCTCGAACAGGCGCGGCTGCTCGTGCTCAAGGCCGCATGGATGATGGACCGCGTCGGCAACCGCGAGGCGCGGCGCGAGATCGCGGCGATCAAGGTGGCGGCGCCGGCGGCTGCTCTGTGGGTGCTGGAGCGCGCCATCCAGGCCCATGGTGGCGCCGGTGTGTCACAGGACTTCCCGCTGGCGCAGTTCTACGCGCACGCACGGACGTTGCAGCTCGCCGACGGGCCCGACGAGGTCCACCGCCGTGCCATCGCGCGCGACATCCTGCGGTCGTACGTGGCGTCGAGCCAGGCGGTGCGCTGAGACAGGCGCGAATCAGTCGGCGGGCGCCGCGCGCCGGCCATCGGCCGCGCGCGACCGGCGCGGCAGCGGCACGATCCTGCCGTCGTCGGCAGCCAGCGGCGCTCTCGCCACCTGGTCACGGCCGCCGTGCTTTGCCGAGTACATGGCTCGATCTGCCGCCGCCAGGAGCTGGTCGAGGTCACGGCCGTGGGCGGGGTACGACGCGATGCCGATGGACGCGGTGAGGCGGGGCAGATCGCAGTCCTGGGGCAGCACGATGTCGCGCACCGCCATGCGCATCGCCTCGGCGACGACCTCGGCGCCGTCGCCGTCGCAGTCATGGAGCAGCGCGACGAACTCCTCGCCGCCGAGCCGCACGATCGCATCGGCGCCGCGCACCGTGGTGCGCAGCCTGGTGGCGACCCGCTGCAGCACCAGGTCGCCCGCCGCGTGGCCGCTGTGGTCGTTGACCGTCTTGAAGTGGTCGAGGTCGATGAGCAGAAGCGCCAGCGGCCGGCCATCCCGCGCCGCGCGCGTCAGGTCGCGCTCGCCGCTGTCGCGCAGCCAGCGGCTGTTGTAGAGGTGGGTGAGCGGATCGGTCATCACCGCGCTGAGCAGTTCTGCATACAGTTGAGCGTTGCGCCAGGCCGCCGCCGCGATGTGCGCGAAGAGCGAGGCTGCCTCGAGCTCGCGGTCCGTGAACCGCCCCACGCCGGTGCGCCAGCAGTTGATGATGCCCAGCTTGTGCTCACCGGCGACCAGTGGGACCAGCAGCAGCGACTCCTGTACCACCGGTGTTCCGGGTACCTGGCGCGCCAGTGGGTGCGCCGAGGTGTCGGCGATGTTCTGTGGCGTTCCCTGACCGAACGCCCAGCCGGTGAGGCCGGCGTCCATTGAGAAGCTGTCGGCGAGCAGCTCGTCGCGGTCCGGACCGGTGGCGATGACCGGGACGAGACGGTGCGTCTCGTACTCCGCCATGAAGATGGCCATCTCCGACACTGGTACCACCCGGCTCATCAGCTCGGTCATCACGCCGAGGATGCGCAGCGGGTCGTGCTCGCTCTGCAGGGCGGTTGCCGCGTCGCTGAGCGCTCGCGGCAGGCCTGGGCGCGGGCCGGTGAGCGTCGCCACCGGCGGCTGCTCGAGCACAGCCGCGGGCGTGCCGACGGCAGGTTCGGTCGGGACGACGCGCGTGTGCGACACCGTTCGTCGTGCGAACCAGGCGGCGTCGACGACCTCGATGCCCCGCTGGCCGTCGATGAACTTGGTGAGGACGGGGCGGCCGAGCAGCCAGCCCTGGCCGAACTGCACACCTAGCGAGATGAGCACCTCCCGCTCAGGTTGCGTTTCGACGCCTTCGGCGATGAGCCGGGCGCCGATGTGCCCGCTGAACGACAGCAGAGCCATCACCAGTGCGCGCCGGGCGCGGTCGGACTCGATTGCGTGTATCAGTGACCGATCGACCTTGATGAACTCCGGCCGAAGCTCGGCGATGACGCGCATGCTGGCGTGGCCGGCGCCGGCGTCATCGACGGCGATGCGAAAGCCCCGGGCGCGCAGGCCGGCGGCGATGCGCTGCAAGCGGGCGAGGTCCGACACCGGCTCACGCTCGCTGAACTCCAGGACGATGCAGCGCGGATCGACGCCCGCGTCGTGGACGGCGTGGTCGAGCGCCTCCATGCCGCGGCGGTCGAGAAGGGTCCCGATGAGGACATTGATGAACAGGTCGGCGTCGCCGACGCTGGGGGCCTCGGAGAGGGCGCCGCGCATGCACGCGAGGTCGACGTCGGCCTGCATGTGCAGCAGCGACGCCGCCGCGAACAGCTCGTCGGGCGATGCCACATGCTCGCGCGGTGAGAAGCGCGCCAGCGCTTCGTAGCCGATGACCGTGTGGTCGTAGAGGCGGACGATCGGCTGCACGGCGGCGGCGATCATCCCGTCGACCAGCAGCGAGTCGACCGCGGTGTGCAGTTGCTCGGTTTTGGCGGGCGAGGTGGCCAGGAGAGGGAAACGCTCCACGACCAGCTCGTTGTCCGTCTCCCACGAGCCGGCCAGCATCGTGGCCACCGCCTCGAGGGTGGGGATGATCTCCTCAGAACAGCCCGGTCCCCAGACCGCCAGGACCGCGACCACGCGGTCGCGGAAGACGATGGGAAGGGTGATGACCGTCGCCTCCTCGGAGGAAGGTGGCAGCGCGCGGGCCAGGGCGGAGTCGACGGCCAGCCGTCGAAGTGTGCCCGCCGCTCCGGCCACGCCGGAGTACGGACGCTGCAGCCGGACGGGCTGTCGCAGCGACTCGATGGCGTCCATCGGCACCCGCAACCCGACCAGCTGTTCTGCCATCCCCGGTGTCAACCTGCCGGCAAGCTCGGAAGGACTGTTCATTGCCATGATCACCCCGGTGTCGGCTTGCACCGCCACCACGGCCGCGCTCACCTCGAGCGCTGCGATGGCGCGCACCACCTCGAGGGCAGCCTCGTCCGGCGTTCGAATGCCGGGGAGACGCTGTCCCAGGTGAGTGAGCACGCCGAGTCGGACGTCGCTGGGCTGGCCGGGCACCCTGTAAGTGTCGCGACAAGCTGTCGCCGGGCCATCACGATACGGTCGCGTCCCCGGCTCGGGTTCGAGGTGTCGTCGAGGCCCTCTCGGGGAGCTCAGACCGCAATACGGCAATGACGGACGGTACCGTTGGGCCGGTGACACGCACCCCGCCGATGGTCACGTACTCCTACGGTGAGAGCCCGGAGTGCGTCGCCGATCTCCGCATGCCAGCTGCGGCGCCTCGAGCCTGCGTGGTGCTGCTCCATGGAGGCTACTGGCGGGACCGATACCGGCGTGATCTCATGGAACCACTCGCTGAATCCCTCGCCGCGGGCGGCATCGCCACGTGGAATGTCGAGTACCGGCGGGTGGGCAGCGGGGGCGGCGTGCCGCGGACCATCGACGATGTCGCCGCAGCCATCGAGTACGTCGCCCAACTCGCGCAACAGCGCGATGCGGGTCTCGGCCCGGTCATCCTGGTCGGGCATTCCGCCGGGGCACATCTCGCGCTCTGTGCCGCCGGGCGGCACCGCCGCCGTGGTTCGCCGTCGGTCGGGGCCGCGGCAGTCGTCGCCCTGGGCGGCCTCTGTGACCTCGAGAGGGCGGCCCGTGAAGGCCTGAGCAACCGGGCTGCCGTGGATTTCGCGGGCGGCGAGCCTGATCACTGGCCGCTTCTCTATGCGGAGGCGTCGCCGCCCCGCCTGCTGCCGTTGGGCGTCCCCTACCTGCTTCTGCACGGCATGGCGGACGACTCGGTGCCCTGGCAGCTCAGCGCCGACTTCCACCAGCGGGCAATCGAGGCCGGCGACCACGGCGACCTTCTCCTCCTCGAGGAAGTCGGTCACTTCGAGCCGATCGACCCCGCCACCCCCGCCGGCCAGCGCGTTCTCGCCTGGATCGACGAGCTTCTTGAGCAGGGCTGACCGGCCGCAAGCACGCTCTCCCCTGCCGACTATCCTGCGGCGGCACGTCAGGGGCGCCGAAACTCCTGGCGCACCGATGCTGCCCGGCCGACTCGACACCGAGCATAGGAGCGTTGATGGTCACGGGACGTCTTCGGCTGCTGCTGTACAGCGCGTTGATGCTCTTCACCGAGCTGGCGCTGATTCGCTGGCTCGGCTCCAATGTCTTTTACCTCGCATTCTTCGCCAATTTCGTGCTGCTCGGCAGCTTCCTGGGCATCGGGGCTGGTTTCCTGCGCTCACGT
>CATPCA010000234.1 GCA_955652545.1 Candidatus Dormiibacterota bacterium | reverse complement strand
TTGCGGATCCCGACGACGCCATGGCCATCGGCCAGAGCGGAGCGGGCCACAGCGCGGATTGCGGCGTTGAGCCCCGGCGCATCGCCACCGCCCGTCAGGACACCGATGCGCATCGCCAGCGTGGTCTCAGTTGCCGACGCCGGGGTTGCCGAGGAAGGCGTTCTCCTCGTTCTGCCCAAGGATCACGACGACGCCGCCCGTTGGAGCCGCGGATGTTGACGCCGCCGCCGGGGTGGGCTGTGCGGTGACGGCCACGGCGTAGAACTTGGCGAGCCACGCTGCGGTGGCGGAGTCCTTGCCGCCGCTCTGGTCGATGACCTGGGTCGTCACTCGGCGGTCGACCATGCCGCCGTCGGTGGTGTTGAGCGAGAGGGACTTGAGGAGCGCGGTCCAGCGACCCGAGGCGCCGAGGCCGCGGCCGCTGCCGTCCTCGATGGTCACCTTGTCATGCCGGGCGACGATCGACCGGTCGATGAACACGTTCTGTACGTAGTGGGCGATCTGGCTGTAGGTCCGGTCGTCCGCAAAAAGGTACGCGGCCCCACAGTTTTGCGGGTAGCCGCATTCGTATAGGAAATTGGTGTCGTCGAAGCTGACGTGCAGGATCGCCTTGTTGTCGACGTCCTTGAGGAGCGAGTACAGCGCCTCGAGGTCGTTGACGTGCAGGTCGGTGACGACGTTGTCGCCGAGGCTGTTGAGGAGGTCGGGCAGATTGCCGAGGCCGCCGAGGCTGACCACCTTCTGCTTGAGCGCGGCCACGATCAGCTGCTGGCGGCGGCTGCGAGCGAAGTCGGTTCCCTCGCCGTTGTCATTCGAGTGACGCGACCGCGCGAACACGAGAGCGCGGGCGCCGTTCATGTGCTGTGGCCCTGCCGTGAAATGCACCGTTTCGTAGGCGCAGTTGGCGCCGGGCTGGCCGTTGCATTCCCCGGCGGGGTACTGGTAGTCGGTGAACGAGTTGGGCACGGTGACATCGACGCCGCCGACCGCGTCGACGGCGGACTTGAACGCCTGGAAGTCGAGGCCGATCCAATGATCGATATGGATGCCGAGCAGGTGCTCGAGAGTGCGGTCGGCGACAGCCGCGCCGGCGCCCCGGTTGCTGGACGGCAGCATCCCCTGGCCGCCGACACCGTCCGAGTAGGACTGGTTGAGGCGACCGTAGTCCGTCTTCCCGTTGCCGAGCTGGTTGGGCACGTACCAGTCACGCGGGATGCTGATCTCCGCCACCGTCGGCGGGCCGGTCGGCTGGGGCTGCACCGAGACGACCATGATCGAATCCGTCAGGTAGGCGCCATCGTGGCCCGGGCCGCCGTACCCGTAGAAGGCAAAGTTGATCCGCCGCAGGTCGTGGTTCGCGGTGTTGATCGCCGAGCCGTTCTTGCCACCGATCAGGTCGCCGATGACCCCGAGAGGGTTCTGGTTCGTCAGGTGGGCAAGGCCGAGCACGGTTCGGGCTGCGAATACCCCGGCCACGAGGACGATCGCCGATGCCGCCAGGGCGACCACGCGTTTGGTGCTGAGCCAGCGCGGCTTGACGTCGTAACTCGAGCGGCGGCGCCGCGTCGTGCTTGCCATATATCTGGTGCTCGATGAAATGTTCGGCCACGGCCGGCAATGGATCGATGAACACGCGCCAGCGTGCGCCCGGGCTCCCAAGTGAAACGTTGGCTGGGTCGGTGGGGTAACGCCCGAGTGACCTAGGGTAGCGCACCGTTCTCTCCCTGGGGACCTGGCGTCGGTTGGCCGCCGGAGCGAACGGATGTGCGCCTTGCGTCAGTCGCGGAGCAACGAGCGGGCGATCACCAGGCGCTGGATCTGGTTGGTTCCCTCATAGATCTGGGTGATCTTGGCGTCGCGCATCATCCGCTCGACCGGGTATTCGTTCACGTAGCCGTAGCCGCCGAGAACCTGCACCGCATCGGTGGTGACCCTCATCGCCGCATCGCTGGCGAGGAGCTTCGCGAGCGCGGCGAAATGAGTCACCTCCGGCGACCCTTCGTCGATCAGTTGCGATGCGTGGTACACCATCACGCGTGCCGCCGCTGTCTGGGTCTCCATGTCGGCGATCATGAACTGGATCGCCTGGAACTCCGCGATCGCCTTGCCGAACTGCTTGCGTTCCTTGGCGTATGACACCGCGTAGTCGAGCGCACCCTGGGAGATGCCGAGCGCCTGCGCCGCCACGCCCGGACGCGACCGGTCGAGGACGCGCATGGCGAGCGCGAAGCCACTGCCCTCCTCGCCCAGCCGGTTGGCGGCCGGCACCACCACCTCGTCGAGATGCAGCTCGGCGGTGTTGCTGCCGCGGATGCCGAGCTTTCCGTGGATCTCTGTTGCGGTGAACCCGGCGAGCTCCCGTGCGTTGTCGAGAACGAACGCGCTGACGCCGCCTGCCCCGCCCTTGGGATCGGTCTTGGCGAACACCACGATGGTGTCTGCGACGCCGCCGTCAGTGATCCAGATCTTGCTTCCCGTGATGACGTACTCGTCGCCCTGGCGCGTGGCCCGGGTCTCCATCCCACCGGGGTCGCTGCCGGCGCCGGGCTCGGTGAGCGCGTAGGCGCCGAGCTTCCGGCCGCTGGCGAGGTCGGGAAGAAAGCGCTGCTTCTGCTCGTCGCTGCCGCCCAGCATGATCGGATAGCCGCCGAGAGCCTGGACCGCGAGGATGAGCGCGCTGCTGGCGCAGGCCTTGGCCACCTCCTCGATGGCGACGTTGAGCGTCAGGGCGCTGCCCGAGAGGCCGCCGTACTCCGGGGGGAAGGGCAGCGCGAAGAGATCGTGCGTGCGGAAAAGGTCAACGATGTCCCAGGGGAACTCAGCGGTGGCGTCGATCTCCCGAGCGCGCGGCGCGATCCGGTCGCGCGCCAGCTCGCGCACCGACTGACGGATCAGCGACTGCTCCTCGTTGAGGGAAAGGTCCACGCTGCGCGCTCCAGGGCCGCGGTTGAGCGGCGCGAAAATCGACGCGGCCGATTATGCGCGGCGGAGCTGGGCGCCAGTCGCGGCGCTCCCGCCACGCGGCGGCAGACCGTCGCGCAGCAGGGCTCGCGCGATGACCATGCGCTGAACCTGGTTGGTGCCCTCGTAGATCTGTGATGCCTTGGCGTCGCGCAGCCTCACCGCCGCCGGATG
>CATPCA010000233.1 GCA_955652545.1 Candidatus Dormiibacterota bacterium | reverse complement strand
GGATATTCGGCCAGCGCTCGGCTGGCGGCCGGCGTGCTGCCTCTACCATGGACGCGATGTCAGCGATCGCTCTCAGCACAGCCTCGGACGACACCCTTGCAGGGGTGTTCGCGGCCCGCGGGGCGCCGCCGTTCCGGGTGGCGCAGCTGCGCCGGGCCGCGTGGCAGCCCTTCATCACCGATCTCGACGACATCCGTCAGTTCCCGGCGGCGCTGCGCCACGCGCTGGCCGGCGACCTCCAGTTCTCAACCGTCACCGTGGCCACGGAGAGCGAAGCGGATGCAGGCTTGACGGTGAAGCTGCTCTGCCGCCTGGGTGACGGCCAGACCGTCGAGACGGTGGCGATGGAGACACCGGCACGGCGGCGCTCGCGGCGGCGATCGACCATCTGCGTCAGCACTCAGGTGGGCTGCGCCGTCGGCTGCCCGTTCTGCGCCACGGGGCGCATGGGTCTGCGCCGGTCGTGCACCCCGGCCGAGGTGGTCGACCAGGTGCGCGTTGCCGCCGCCGCCCTGCATCGGCGCGGGTTGGGACCGGTGACCCACGTCGTGTACATGGGCATGGGCGAGCCGCTGGCCGCCTACGACACCACGGTGGCATCGCTTCGAGTCCTGACCGGTGAGGCAGGGATCAGCGCGCGCCGGATCACCGTCTCGACCAGCGGCGTGGTGCCCGCCATCCGCCGGCTCGCCGAGGAGGGAATCGCCTGTACTGTGGCCATCTCGCTGCACGCGGCGACCGACGAGCTGCGTGACCGGCTGGTGCCGCTCAACCGCGCTCATCCCATCGCCAGCCTGGTCGAGGCGGGCACCGACTACGCACGGCGCACGGGCCGGCGGCTCAGCTTCGAGTGGTGCCTGATCGGCGGTGTCAACGACTCGCGCGAACAGGCCCGTGGCCTGGCCGAGCTCGCCCGCCGCGCCCATGCCCACGTCAACGTGATCCCGATGAACCACATCGAGGGCAGTCCCTGGGGACCACCGGACCGGCGTGGTGAACTCGCTTTCCTCGCCGAGCTCGAGGGCACGGCTGTCACCGTGCGTGATACCCGGGGCGGCGACACCGACGCTGCGTGCGGCCAGCTGCGCGCTGAGCTCGAGCAGCGGCGGATGCTTCGCCCCGACGGCACGCTGTCGCCACCTCAGCGCGCCCCGGCTGTCTGAGCACGCCGGAGAGCCGTCATGCGCCATGACGACGCGGCCTGCATGGACCTGGCCCTGGCGGCTGCAGCCCTCGCCGACCACGCCACCAGCCCCAACCCGATGGTGGGTGCGGTGGTCGCGCGCGGCGGCGAGGTCGTCGCCACCGGTCACCACGAACGGGCGGGGGAGCCGCACGCGGAGGTCCTCGCCTTGGGGGCCGCCGGCGAGGCCGCGCGCGGCGCAGATCTCTTCGTCACCCTCGAGCCCTGCACCGTGCACGGCCGCACCCCGCCCTGTGTCGATGCGGTCATCGCCGCCGGGCCCGGCCGGGTGGTGGTGGCGATGCTCGACCCCAACCCCGACGTCTCCGGCCGCGGCGTGGCCGCGCTGGAGGCCGCCGGTGTGCCCGTCGAGGTTGGCCTCGGCGGCGAGGAGGCCCAGCGCCTCAACCGCTTCTACCTGACGCACGTGCGGACCGGGCTGCCGTTCGTGACCGCCAAGTTCGCCGCGTCGCTCGACGGGCGGATCGCCACCCGCACCGGCGAATCGCGCTGGATCAGCTCAGAGCCGTCACGCCGGCTGGCCCACCTGCTGCGGCGTCGCCACGACGCCGTCCTGGTCGGTGTGGGCACGGTTGTGGACGACGACCCGGAACTGACCGTCCGCCTCGACCGCGACGGCAGGCAGCCGCTGCGAGTGGTCGCCGACAGCAAACTTCGAATCCCGACAACGGCTCGGCTCCTGGAGGCCAGCGGCGGCGAGGTGCTGATCGCGACCACGCACGCGGCTCCGCGCGAGAGCATCGTTGCCCTGGAGCGGGCCGGGGCCGAGGTGCTCGTGCTTCCCGACACCGGCGGCCGGGTCGACCTGGTGGCGCTGCTCCGCACCCTCGGTCGACGCCACGTGATCAGCGTGCTCGCCGAGGGCGGCGCGGAACTGCTCGGCGGTCTCCTCGATCGGCGCGCGATCGACGCGGTTGTTGCGATCCTGGCGCCGCGCTTGATCGGCGGGACCGCAGCGCCGGGGGCCATCGGCGGCCAGGGAGTGGCAAACCTCACCGACGCACTCGAGCTCCGGGATCTCGAGGTGGAGCGATTGGGCGGCGATCTGATCGTGACCGGGTACTGTGTGCGCTAGATGTTCTGCGGGATCGTGGAGGAGCTCGGCCGCTTCGACAGCATCGACCCCGCCGGGGGGCGATTGCGCATCGACTGCGGCGAAGTGCTTCGCGGCGCGCGCCGCGGCGACAGCATCGCCGTCAGCGGCTGCTGCCTCACTGTCAGCGATTTCATCAGCGGCGGGTTCGTCGCCGACGTCATGCCCGAGACCCTGCGGCGAACCACGCTCGGTGGGCTGGGTGTGGGCGATCCGGTCAACCTCGAGGCCGCGATGCGCCACGACGGGCGGGTCGGTGGCCACCTCGTCACCGGCCACGTTGACGGCGTCGGCATGGTGACCGGGACCCGCGCCGACGGCAACGCGACGTGGGTGACCGTCGCGCCGCCCGCGGACCTGATGCCGCTGCTCGTCGAGAAGGGATGTGTCGCCATCGACGGGATCAGCCTGACCGTCGTCGACGTCGGCGACGCCGACTTCAGCGTCTCGCTGATCCCGTTCACGCGAGAGCGCACCACGGCCGGCTCCTGGGCAGCCGGGACCGGTGTGAACCTGGAGGCCGACCTGGTGGCAAAGTACGTGCAGCGCGGCATCGCCGCGCAGCTGCGCACGGTTCGGTCGGTCGTGCTCACCGCGGAGGCCTGACATGTCGCTGTGCAGCCCCGAGCAGGCCGTCGAGGACATCGGCGAGGGCCGTTTCGTGATCATCGTCGACGACGAGGACCGGGAGAACGAGGGCGACCTCGCCATCGCCGCCGACCGGGTCACGCCCGAGGCGGTCAACTTCATGGCCACCCATGCCCGCGGCCTGGTGTGCGTGGCGTGCGAGGGATGGCGGCTCGACGAGCTCGGCCTTTCAGCCATGGTTGACAACAACACCTCGCAGTTCGGCACGGCGTTCACGGTCAGTGTCGACGCCGTCGGTCGTGGGGTGACCACGGGGATCTCCGCCTTCGACCGCGCAACGACGATCCGACTGCTCTGCGACGAGCACGCGCGTCCCGTCGATTTCGCCAAGCCGGGACACACCTTTCCGCTGCGCGCGGCGACGGGAGGCGTGCTTGAGCGCGCCGGCCAGACCGAGGCAATCGTCGACCTCTGCAAGGCCGCCGGTCGCTTCCCCGCCGGCGTGATCTGCGAGATCATGCGCGAGGATGGCACCATGGCCCGGCGCTCCGACCTCGACAGCTTCGCGGCCGAGCACAGAGTCCACATCGTCGCCATCAGCGACCTCATCGCCTACCGCCGCCGCAGCGAGCGCCTGGTGGTGCGCGGCGCCACCACGTCACTGCCGATCGACGACGGCGTGGTCACCATCCACGCCTACGAGGACGTGATCACCGGGGCCACCCACGTGGCGCTGTGCTGGGGGGAGGTCGCCGATGGGGATCCCGTCATGGTGCGGGTCCACAGCGAATGCCTGACCGGCGACGTCTTCGGATCGCAAAGATGCGACTGTCGCGCCCAGCTGGAGCGGGCCATGACCATCATCGGCGAGGCGGGCCGCGGCGTCCTCGTGTACCTGCGCCAGGAGGGGAGGGGCATCGGCCTGATG
>CATPCA010000232.1 GCA_955652545.1 Candidatus Dormiibacterota bacterium | reverse complement strand
GTTGCCGCCCGGGCTCGTCGAGGAGGGGAGGGCGATCCCAGCAGGCCGTGTGCAGGCGATGCACGAGGGGAGGCGCCGCTCCCGAGCCCGCCGCGGCTGATCACGCGAACGACATGGCCTCAACCGGCCGTTAGGACGCTGGTGCGAACTCTATTTCCCTGTCCACCGGAACCAGCGAATACCCACCCCGGCGAAAACCCCGACGTAGGCAGCACTCGCAAGCACCGCTCCCCATGTCTGGCCGGTCCAGCCGCTGGCACCCATCGCCGACGAGAGGAGAGTCTCCAGGCATCCACCGGGGGACCAGCGCGAAACCAACTCGAAGGGTGTCCCCAGGACATCGGACTGGCCGAAGAGGCTGAGCCCGATCAGTGGCAGGTACAGGAGCCGACCGGCGGCGTTGAGGGTGTCGGCGTTCGGGATCAGACCGACGATCGCCTGGCCGATGCTGAGGAACACAGCTGAGCCCAGGAGCGCAACGACCACCGTCAACACATACCCGGCCGCTGAGAGCACCACGCCTTCGATGACCGCAGCGGCGACCAACACCACAACTGACATGACCAGGACGGCTGCTACCTGCACGATCCAGCGGCTGCCCATGATGGTCCACGGCGGCGCGGGCGTCACCCGAAGCCGCTGGAAGATTCCCTTGTCGCGGTCCCGGGCAACCGACGTCGAGTAACCGATGGCGCAGATGGACACCAAACCCACCGTGAGCGCGAGTTGAACAACCACAGCGGGACCACCGAGCTTGGCAGCGCGCTTCCCGCCGGTGGAGGTGACGATGAGCACGATGACTGGCAGCGCGAAGCTCAAGAACAGTGATCGATAACTGCGCAGCTGAACTGTGACGTCGGCACGGAGCAGTACCTTCAGCGGGGTCATCCACGAGGCATCCGTGGCTGCTGGATCCATCGACGCGGACAGCTCAGTCACGGAGCTCCCGTCCCGTGAGCCCAATGAACACGTCCTCGAGGGTGACCTCACCATGAGCAACCTCACGAACCCGCGGGTCGTCTCGGTGCGTCTCGATGAGCCTGGCGGGCGTGTCGACGGTCAGGATCTTCCCGTGATCCATGATCGCCACGCGATCGCAGACCGCCTGCGCCTCCTCCATCGAGTGCGTTGTCATGAGGATGCTCCGGCCCTCCTTACGGGAACCTTCGATCCGGCCCCAGAGCTGGCGGCGAGCCTGCGGATCGAGCCCGGCTGTGGGTTCATCGAGGAGCACGAGCGGCGGGTCGTGGATGGTGGCGATGAGCAATGAGAACCGCTGTTGCTGGCCTCCGGAGAGCTCGCGAAAGCGTTTGGCGGCCTCGGCCTGCAGTTGGATCTCGGATAGCCGGTCACGCACCTGGTCGGCTGACAACGCCACGCCATACAAGCCCGCGAACAGCCGGACGATCTCCAGCAGGGTGAGATCGGAATGGAAGCTGGTCGACTGCAGCTGAACCCCCATCTCGGCCTTCGCCCGCAGTGGATGGGCACGAGCATCGATGTCACCGATCGTGATGTCACCCGCATCCGGCTTCAGCAGGCCCTCGATCGCGCTGAGAGCACTGGTCTTGCCGGCGCCGTTCGGACCCAGCAGCCCAAAGATCTCACCCTTGTGAACGTTGAGAGCAATATCATCGACGGCCACTGTTGTGCCGTACCTCACGCGCAGGTCCTTCACCTCGAGCGCCAGGGCCGGCGATGCCGTGTCAAGGGAATTCGACGTCATGCAGATGCGCTCGGCGCGCACACCGTGACCCTCTCCACGAACTCCCGCAACAGTGCGTGCGCTGTCTCGGCTTCGTCCCACAGCACGCGGTGTGAGGCGCCGCGAATGACGTGCAACTCTCCGAGCCCCGCCGGTAGGGCTGTGACGATCTCGGCGACGACGGCGGGAGGGCTGAGCGGATCGTGTTCGCCAGCGAGCACGAGAACAGGGCAGCGAGCGGCCGCGAGACCTGGGCGCAGGTCCATGCACGCGAGGATGGGCATGAAGTGCAGGTTGACCTCGGTTGTCGATACGGCGTTGCGAGTTGCCTCCTCGTAGGCCGGGCTCAGCTCGCGACGAACCAGGAAGGGCGCGCAGACCTCCGCCCACTCGCGCTCAGCATCGATCGTGTGTTCCCGGAATGAGCGTTGCATGGCCGCGGCCCCATGCTCACCTCCCAGCTGCCGGAAGCGTTCGACGGTCTCGGCCTCATCGGGAGCGCGCGGGATGGTGCTCACCAGAACGGCGCCGGCTGGCTGATCGGGATGGCGGGCGAGATAGCGCTGAACCACCATCCCGCCGAAGGAGGTTCCCAGGACGACCGGCCGGCTCAGGCCAAGCACGTCGACAAGCGCTGCGAGGTCGTCCGCCCAGGCGTCGAGCGTCCACCGCGAGGGCTCGCTGAGATCGCTGTGCCCATGGCCGCGCTGGTCGGGGACCAGGACCTGCGCGTATTCCGACGCCGGTCCCATCAGGAACCGCAGCCCCGACGCGTCGACGCCTGGACCTCCATGCAGGGCCACAATCACGGGGCGGTGCTCGCCGTCGCGCCACTCATCGCCGATCACGGAGACGTGCAGGCGGACGTCGCCGATTCGTGGGCGCATGAACTCATGGTATCGAGGCACACGAGGGCGGCACGCCTTGACCGCCGCCGTCAGCGCGGCGGAGCCGATGTCAGGTGCCGTAGAACGGGGTGCGTGACCAGGCAGCCGGAGGACCGAATGACGAAGCCCCGGCGGTCATCACCCAGCTCCCGCTGTCATTGACCGCCACCAGGTCCGCCTTGGCATCGCCGCTGACATCAGCCGCGATGGTGACCCGCGAGCCGTAAAAGGGCACGTGCGACCATTGCTTCGGCGCCAAGAAGCGGGTGCCGGCCAGGTTGGGCAACATCACGTAGACACTGTTACCGTTGATGGCGAGCAGGCCCGATCTGCCATTTCCCGTGACGTCCGCGGCCACGGTGTCAATAGAGCCATAGAACCGCGCGTTCGACCAGAGTGCCGGTGGCTTGAAGCCTTTGCCCGTGGACAGCATCACCCAGACACTGTTGGTGTTGATCGCGACCAGATCAGCCTTTCCGTCGCCGTTGACGTCCGCAGCCACGGTGGCGAGGGAGCCATAGAACGCCGCTCCAGACCAGGCCACCGGCGCCGAGAAGCCGGTGCCCGTGGATCGCATCACATAGACGCTGTGCTCATTGATTGCTATCAGGTCGGCCTTGCCGCCACCGGTGACGTCCGCGGCCACCGTGTCGATCGCGCCGTAGAAGAGTCCATGTGACCAATATGCGGGCGTGCCGAACCGGCTGCCGTTCGACGTCATCACCCGCGTGCTCGAGTCGTCCACCGCAACCAGGTCAGCGTTGCCATCACCGTTGACGTCTGCGGTCAAGGTTGCACGCCGACCATGCACGGCGGTTCCCGACCACGTGGTCGGCATCGAGAATTTCGTGCCCGTCGACTGCATCACCCTGACGCTGCCTGTATTGATCGCGACCAGGCCCGCAGGCTGGCCGGCGGTGACCTTGGCAGCGACCGTTGCCCCATGAAACGGCGGCGAAACCGCCACGCCCATTCCGCCGAAGGTGGTCAACAGGGACGCGTAGCCACCCTCCGAGAAGGTGACGCGTGAGCCGTTCCCGACATCCACCGAGGTGATCGTCTGCGCCACCGAGTCGAAGCCGATCGCAACCAGGGTGTGCTCATAGGTCGTGTACGGGATCGACCGCCCGTCCCACGCGGTCCAGTACCGAACGCCGGTGGCTGTGTAGTTGCGGTTCATCCAGACGATCACCGAAGCTCCCCGGCGGACCGAGGCTTCAATCGCCGGGACCGTCCAGCCGGTGTGTCCATCGGCCGAGGCTCCCACACCTGCGGCGACGTTGGCGATGGGCTGGTAGTAGACGCCGTACCCGGTGAAATTCGCCTCAGATCCGTAGACATTACCCACGAAGGCCGTGTACGGGTCGCCCCATCGCTGTGCCGCGCCATTGACAACGACCGCGGGCCGGGCGTCCTGGGGCACACGGTTGAAGATGGTGTCCTGGCTCACGTTGTACCCGGCCACGGCGAGGGCAACCTGCAACGCGGCCGCCTCACAGTCGAGTGGCTTGTCCTGCCGGATGTTGGGCGCATTCAGGTAGACGGCGGTCTGCGCATCGGCCGACAGCGCGGGGTGCGAGCCCCATGCGACCGCGGCGAGAAGCGCAGCGATGAGCCCACGAAGAACGGCATCCCGCCGACTAGGGCGGCGCACGGACATCCCGGCGAGCGCTCGGCGGAAGGTCCGTCGCATCGAGCGACAGGGTAGTGGCAAACCAGGCCGTGCGGACCGAGTTCGCCACGGTGTTGTTACAGGGAACGTGTCGGTTGACGGGGATGGCGGCGGTCGTCCGCCACGTCCAATCATCGTGCATTGGCGCTGTCACAACTCCTTCTGCGCACGGGCCCGGACAGTCCCACGCTGTTACAGTGCCCGCGACAGGACGGGAGACAAGCGCAAAGCGACTCACGGCGTGAAGGAGACAGAACATCAGGTGGCTCGTCGGCGGGAACGTGACCGATGGCCACCGGCAGCGACCGGCCGAATCCCATGGCCTCCAGCGCAGCACCAGGCTAGGCTGCCTGGCTGGCGCGCTCTGCGTCGTGTCGCTTGGCCAGCTGGCTGCAACGTCGGGCGCGTCCGCGTCCAGCGCGCCGGCGATCGTCGCCCATCCCTTCCACCTCACGCATGGCTCGATCGTTGCCCGTCCCGGTGGCCTGGAGCGTGCGACGACGGCTGCCGGGTCGGTCCGAAGGTTGAGCCGGAGGCCGCCTTCCCCTCCATCGGGTGCGACCTCCTCCATGACGGCTCCATCGGCGACCGCCGGTCCCGGCCGGACGTCATCAAGCGGACGCGCGCCGGGCGCGCGCGGAGCTCTCGCCCCTGCGGCGCCGACCATGCTGAACGGGTTTGCGGGAACCTCACAGGACGGCGCGATCGCCAGGTTCGGCACTGACCAGGCAGTCGCCCCTCCGGATCCCAACATCGCCGTCGGCCCGAACGACGTCATCGAAGTAGCCAACAACACGCTGTCCTTCTTTCGACGAGACGGAACACCTGAGTCATCTCTTGACATCGGGGCCTTCATCGGGACTCCCTGCGGTGCCCATTCCGTGACCGATCCGCGCGTGGTGTACGACCCGTCGACGGCGCGCTTCTACTTCACCGTTCTCAGCTTCGACTACCCGGCGACAACCAACAACTGCGTCGTGCTCCTCGCGTCTCCCACAGCCGGCGTGGCCACGGGGACATGGAACGGCTACATCCTGTCGAGCACCGCGAAGGTCACCGGGGTGCCCGAGGCCGATCAGCCCGCGCTCGGCTTCTCGGACAGCGTGGTGGCGGTGACGTGGAACTATTTCGATTCGAACGGCGGCGCTTTCTCCGGGAGCCAGCTCGACATCATCCAGAAGTCCGATCTCATCTCCAACCGACTGGCCAACAACACCACAACCGTCGTCGTCGGCGGTCTACCG
>CATPCA010000231.1 GCA_955652545.1 Candidatus Dormiibacterota bacterium | reverse complement strand
GTCACGTCATCGTCGACGCCGGGTGGGATGGTGATGTCGAGGGTCTGCCGCTCCTCGACCCGGCCCTGGCCGCGGCACGTCGGGCACGGCTGCTCGACGATGCGTCCTTCGCCACGGCAGCGGGGACACGCGGTGACGTTGACCATCTGGCCGAAGATGCTCTGCACGGCGCGGCGCACCTGGCCGCTGCCGCCGCACTCGGTGCACGCCACCGGCTGTGTGCCCGGCGCGGCGCCGCTGCCCGCGCAGTCCGAGCAGGTGCCCCGGCGCGGCACCTCGATGGTGCGCGCGGCGCCGAACACGGACTCTTCGAACGTGATGTCGACGTTCATGCGCAGGTCAGCACCGGGTTGCGGGCCGCCGCGCCGGCGCCGCCCGGCACCCGCTCCGCCGCCGAAGAACATGTCGAACAGGTCGAAGGCGGAGTCGAAGGAGAATCCGCCGAAGTCGGGCATGCTGTCGCCGGCGTGGCCGAACGAGTCGTAGCGCTGCCGCTTCTGCGGGTCGCTGAGCACCGAGTACGCCTCACCGACCTCCTTGAACCGCTCCTCGGCGCGCTTGTCGCCGTGGTTGCGATCCGGGTGGAACTCCATGGCGAGCTTGCGGTACGCCTTCTTCAGCTCCTCACCGGTGCAGGTGCGCTCGACACCAAGGACCTCGTAGTAGTCGCGCTTGACGGTTGCCATCAGGGCCGCCTCGCGCCGGCTCTCGGGTGGGCGACGCGCACCAGGGCAGGGCGGAGCACGCGGTCGTGGAGTCGATAGCCGCGCTGCAGCTCGGCATCGACCGTGTCGACATCGACGCTGTCGCTCTCCTCGCCACCGAGCGCTTCGTGCACCGCCGGGTCGAAAGGCTGCCCGACCGCATCGATCGGCGTGACGCCGAGATTGGCGAGCGCGTTCTCGAACTCGCGCACCACCAGGCCAAGGCCGTTGACGAGGTCGTCGGCGCTCGACTCGCCCGCGTGGCTGACGGCGCGCTGCAGGTTGTCGAGGACGGGCAGCAGTGCGCGCGCCGCTTCCTCGCTCGCAAAGCGCGAGCGGTCCGCCAATTCCTGGTTCTTGCGCCGCCTGAAGTTCTCGAAGTCGGCGGCGAGCCGGAGGTAGCGCTCGTCGGGGGCGGCGGGTGCCTCGTCGGCCGGCACATCGTCGGCGCGTGCGGGTGCGTCCGCGGGCGGCGCCTGGGAGGGTTGAGGAGGATCGGCGCGCCTGCGGGGGGTGCGCCGTCGCTTGTCGTCCGCGTCCGTCATCCCAGGGTCCTGCTCAGCGAGTCGCCGACCCGCGTGGCGACATAGCGCACCCGTGGCGCCACCTGCGAGTACTGCATGCGCGTCGGTCCGAGCACACCGAGCGTGCCCCAGCGCTGCGCGCCCACCCGGTAGGTGGTCATCACCAGGCTGCACTGGCGCAACTGCTCGAGACCGGTCTCGCGGCCGATCATGATGCGGGTGCCGTGGTCACTCTCGATGGCGGCGAGCATCTCACCGAGCACGCGTTCCTCCTCGAGCAGGTCGAGCACCTCCCTGAAGTGACCGACGTCGCCGAATTCGGGCTGATGGAGCAGGTTGCGCACCCCATCGTGCACCACCAGCGTGTCCTGGCCGGCGTCGACGGACTCCATGACCTCCGCGATCGCCTTGACCACCTCCGCCCACAGGGAGTCGGGGAGTTCGTCAGCACCGATGCCCGTGGTGGTGACGTCGCGCGCCTGGCACCCGTCCAGGGCGGTGTTGAGGCGGTCGGCGAGGGCGCTCAGCTCGGCCTGGTCGCTGGCGCGCCCCAGCGCGATGGGATGCTGGCGGATCAGGTTGCCGTCGAGCACCAGCAGCAGCAGGGCGTGGCGGGACTCCAGCGAGATGAGATCGAGGTGCTTGAGCCGGGCGCCGAGAGCACGAGGCGCGGTGACCATGCTGACCGCGTCGGTGACCAGCGCCAGGGCCCGCGCGGCCATCTCGAGCGTCTCCTCGAGGCCGGCGGGGAGCAGGGCGAAGAACGGGTCCATCTGGCGTCGGACGGCGGCGGGCACCGCCTCCTCCTCCATCAGGAAGTCCACGTAGTACCGGTAGCCGAGGTCAGAGGGGACCCGACCCGCGGACGTGTGGGGCTGGAGGAGATAACCGACATCGACGAGGTTGGCGAGGTCGTTGCGAATGGTCGCGGACGACCACGAAGCGAGATGCACGGCCAGCGCGTGCGACCCGACCGGTACGCCGGTGCGCGTGTAGTCGGACACCACCGCCTTGAGAATCTGCTGCTTGCGCAGGTCGAGGGGGATGGGGACCGGTGTCTCCAACTCGCTCTCCTCCACCGCCTCCCGCGAGGCGGTTTAGCACTCCTTATGTTCGAGTGCTAAATCGTACCATGCGCCGGCGTCCCTGGCCGAAAACTGAGTTCGGCCCGGTTGGTCTCACGGAGGAGTTCCAGCACCTCTCGCGCCTTCCACGACTCCATCGCCAGCGCTGTCGAGCGCGTCAGGCCGGCGCGGATGAGGTCCTCGACGACCGGAGCAGGCGGCGGCTGGTGAACGGGGGGACGGTTCATCTGCGGTAAATCGTCCGGGATTGCGTCGCAGACTTCCAGCCTCTGAGCCACATCGTCACGCGGATGTCTGCCTGCTGGGGGAACCGTCGGCCGGGCCGTTACAGCACGCCACAGCGCCGCCAGCGGCAGCGACGGTCAGGCGCAACGAGCGGCCAGCCGGACCGCCAGCTGGTTGAGCACGTCCTCGCCGCGGGGCGTCACTCGCGCCAGCGGTCCGTCGAGCACGAGAAAGCCCGCTGCGGCCAGCTCACGCGCCTCCGCGAGCACGTCGCTGCTCTCGAGCCGGACGCCCTCGCGGAGCCGCAATCCCAGCATGATCGACTCCTCGGCGCGCATGGTGGCGTCGATCCACTCCGGATCGCGAATCGCCAGCGGCGCGGCGTTGACGGCCTCCATGTATCCCTCAACGCTGCGGCCGTGCCCGTAGCGAAAGGACAGCGCCGACGGCGCCGGTTCCAGGCCGAAGTCCGGCGCCACGGTCGCCGGGAGATGCCCGTGAGCGCCGACGCCGGCGGCAGCGTAGTGGGCGTTGCGCCAGTACACCAGGTTGTGGCGGCACTGGCTGTCGCCGCGGGCGAAGTTGCTGACCTCGTACTGTCGGTATCCCGCGGCCGACAGGATGTCGAGAGCGATGCGGTGCTGGCGAAGCGCGCTGTCGGCGTCGACGACACGGACACGGCCCTGCGCCACCGACTGGTGCAGCGGGGTCCCATCCTCCACGGTGAGCTCGTAGCAGGAGACGTGGTCCGGCGCGGCCGCCACCAGGGTCTCGAGCGATGCCTCCCACCTGCGATCGTCCAGCCCGGGCACCGCGTAGATCAGGTCGCCGCTGACGGTGGCGAAGCCGGCGGCGCGGACCTCATGGATCGCGGCGATGGCGCGCTCGGCATCGTGAACGCGACCGAGGAATGCGAGGACGTCGGCGTGGGTGCTCTGCACGCCGACACTGACCCGGTTGAACCCCGCCGCCAGCCAGCTCTGCGCGCGGCGCATCGACGTGCTGGACGGGTTGACCTCCAGGGTGACCTCAGCCCGGGGTGACACGCGGAAGCACGCCCACACCTCGTCCATCAGGTCGGCGAGCAGCCCCAGGTCGAGCAGGCCTGGGGTCCCGCCACCGCAGAAGATGGTGTCGAGCACACAGCCGTCAAGCACCTCGCCCAAGGCACGCAGCTCTGCGCGGAGCGCGGCGATGTACTCGTGCTGGCCGCGCGCGCCGGCGACCGAGACGAAGTCGCAGTACTCGCACTTCCGCTCGCAGAAGGGGATGTGGATGTACAGGGCGCTGACCGGTGCGTCATCGACTGCTGACATGCGAAGGGCGACTCCTGGGTCCGCGGTGGCCGTCACAACATGGTTGCACGGTGGAGATGAAGCCCGGCGGAACGTAGCATTGGGAACGGGCCAAAACTCTCAATATGACCATTCGCCCCCTCCATCACCGCACGCATCGGAGGCGGTCTCGCGGTGTGACGGTCGTCGAATTCGCACTGGTGACCCCCGTGTTCCTTGCCGCGCTCTTCGGGTCCCTCGACGGCGGTCTGCTGCTCTATTCGGCGAACGCCGTCAACCACGCCACCGGCCTGGGGATGATCGTCCTCGCCCAGGAGGGCTCCCAGGGCACGGCCGACACCGACGCCGTCGCGGCGGTCAAGTCCGGGGGATTCACCAGCACCGGGTTCGCGCAGCTCGACGAGGTCGACGTGTTCCTGGTCCAGGTCGATCCCAACACCGGCGCCGTCACCCCGGACGCCAACTCCTGCGGTGGCAGTCCCTGCTACAACCGCTACCGCGGCGATGGCACACCCATCGGGACCGTTGTCTGGCCGCCCTCGCAGCGAAGCACCGCCTCAGCCAACCTCACCGACTTCGGCATCACGGTGAGGACCCACTACAACTACCTCGCCTTCAGCAGCGCCACCCTGAACATCGCCGATACACGCTACCTCCGACTCGAGCCGCAGTCATGAGCCCTCGCGCAAGCCGGTCGGGCGAGCGAGGCCAGGCGTTGATCGAGACCACGATCGTCATCGTGGTGCTGTTCAGCCTGTTGATGGGCGTGTACGCCACCTCGCAGTACGCGTCGGACCAGAACACCGCGGGCACGGCGACGCGCTCCGGCGCCCGCCTCGGCGCCGAGCTCGGCAACAACAACTACAACTCCAGCGCCGGCGCGATCGGCTGCCAGACGATCGCCCTGGGGGGGTCCGGGTCGGACAACGATCCCTGCGACGTGGACCGGCAGATCGTGCAGGTGGTCTGCCGCGTCGCAGCGTCAATGCCATTCGTCAAGTCCGTCGACGAGATCGACATCTACCGGCCGATCACCAACAGCGACGGCTCGCGAGGAGCATCCGACCTCTATGACAAGTACACCAGCTGCACGCCGGGGCAGAGCGCGGCGATCCCGTCGCAATACACGCTCGATCTGCGCAAGCAGGTGCATCCCAATGAGGCATACATCGGCGTGTCGCTGAAATACACGTACAGGTCACCGGCCCCGATCATCCCGCTCAATGCACAGCCGACGGTGTACACCGTGGTGCAGCTGAGTCCGCACTTCACATGATGAGAATGAGGTCCATGCACCAGCGCGTTCCCCGCCGTCACCAGCAGCACGGGCAGACACTGATCATCTTCGCATTGGTCGCCACGGTGCTCTTCGCCGTCGTCGGCATGGGCGTCGATGGGGGGTTCAGCTACTTCGCCTCCGACAAGCTGGAGCGCGGCGCCATGGCCGGCGCGCTCGCCGGAGTTCCAGACATGCCTGACTTCAACGTCTCTCCCAACGACGCGACGACCGCTGCGATCGCCGCCACCGTCAAGAACGGCTGGTCGGCCGGCGGAAGCAACAACGTCGCCATCACCGTGGCACAGGTCATCGATCCGAACACCGGTCAGCCCTACCGCAACCGGCTGGCGGTGACCGTCGCCGCCGACGTACCGGCGTTCTTCATGAGACTGCTGGGCATCCAGTCTCACCGCGAGGCGCGCACCGCCGTGGCCGAGTACCTCCGCCCGATCACCTTCGGACAGCCCGGCAACCAGCTCGGCTCGTCGCTGGACCAACTGGGGACCGGCACGACCAACTTCTACTTCATGCGGTCGGAGGGCTGGGGCACCGACCGCGGCCAGGGCGACGCCTACGGACCCAATCCGACTGACTGGGGAGGCGCCAACAGCTCGACGCCGGCTGACGTGCACGTTCTGAGCGGCAGCCTCAACACAGAAGCGTCGAGCCAGCCGCCGCTGACCCTTCCGGCGCGCGGCGGCCAGAATTACCAGGTCTACATACCACCCGGCCAACAGGGAACGCTCCAGGCGTACAACCCGGTCTTCGCGCCGGACAACCAGACCACCAGCGTCAACGGCTACAACTTCCATGAGGACGACAACGACTTCCCTGAGTCCGGAACATGCGGGCCGCCGGCCGGACCGTGCAGTGGGCCGGCCAGCGTCAAGCAATGGCCGGTGATGTCGTACACCGTCTACCAGGCGCCGAACCCGTTTGATCACCAGGCGGACGTATGGCTCTCCAACATGACGGTCAAGTCGATCGATGCCGCTGCCAAAGCGTCCAGCCCCACGTATGTGATCGCCGGGACGGCGACCGCCCTGCCGATGAGCGGGTTGACGCTGTACCACAACTGGATCGATGTCAATACGCAGTTCGGCCAGACCGCGGCTGACAAGCAGCTGACCGCCCTGACACAGTCGACCTCGACAGATATCCTGACCGGTGCCGCCGGCACCGGAACCACGTATCGTCTCCGTGTTGACCAGCTGGACAACAGCAACGGCGACCCTGCCGCCAACGGCCGCGCGGCGAATCTCAACTCGCAGGCGCACAAGGGATACGCTGTGAGGGTCGCACCCGCGGGCACCGGGTGCTCCGGTTGCAGCGTGGCCGCCCTTGACGACATCACCCTCTACACTCCCGCCAAGACAGGAGGCACGATGCCGCTGGTGTCGATCCCCCCGGAGTACAGCGGCCGCACCTTCAGTCTCTACATCTTCGACCCCGGCGACGTCGGCTGCACCAAGCCCAACCCGTGCTCGAATGTCATCACCGTCATGCGGCCCAACGGTGTGACCGGCGGCGTGCCCAACGCCGAGGTGCCGGCGACCAACAGCGACGGGGTCTTCTCCGGCACGTCATCCGAACAGGCGGGCGGCTTCAACCTGGTGACCAGCGCCAACAACCCGTCGCCACCGACTGTGGGCGGCGCAGCTCAACTCCAGACCCAGGACCCGTCAGCGGGATCGCCCAACATTTACAACGGGAGGTGGGTGCGCTTCGACATCCAGATCCCCGCCAACTACGAGACCAGTGACGTCTCCGCCACCGATCCGAACACCTGGTTCTGGGACCTGAACTACTCGACCGCGGCGGCCGCGGCCGACACCATCACCGCGAACCTCGGCTTCACCGGCGCACCGGTGCACCTCGTCAGCGGCTGACTCAGCGCCGCGAACGCGGGCTCGCTTTGGCTCGGTCCTTCGAGGCGGCTGCGCCGCGGGATCCCGACTCGGCGCGGCGCTCGAGCATGCGCTGGCGCGCGCGCCGGCCGGGCGCGCTGAGAATCCGCTGCAGCCCGGGGAAGAGCTGCACGCTCAGCAGCATGGCCACCACGTCGGCGAGAAGGACTCCCAGAGCGTCGTTGGTTGTGAACCGGTCGAAGAACAGATCGGGGTTGGTCGTCGAACCTGACCCGGCGGGATGGACGAAGATCGGGGTGAGGAGCAGTGCGAACAGCGCGAAGAGTGCCCCGATCGATAGCGCCTCGAGCAGCCGCAGCATGCGCGGCTGGTGGGTGACGACCTTGGCCAGGGGCATGAGCAGGACGCAGCCGGCCAAGACGAACGCGGGTTGGAAAACGAACAGGTCGACGACCAGCAGGCGCTGGCGGTGGCCGATCAGATGAACCACCAGGCCGACGACGAGCTGCGCGGCGAAGGACATCGCCAACAGGACCAAGAGGGCGACCCGGCTCCAGTGCGAATTGTCGTCGAGAACCGAACGGCGAACCCTGGGCGCCCGAGCCGGCGGCTGCGCTGGGACCGGTTCTGCCGGCGCCCGCGGCGCTGCAGCGCGCCTGGCGGTGCGG
>CATPCA010000230.1 GCA_955652545.1 Candidatus Dormiibacterota bacterium | reverse complement strand
GGTGAGCACGGCGTGGGCAAGTCCCAACGGGGCAGGCTGATTGATGTACGTGATTCTCGCGCCGAAACGGGCACCATCTCCCACCGCGCCCTCAACCTCGGCCGCCGTCTCGCCGGTGATGATGCCGATGTCGGTGATGCCGGCGGCGACGATCGCCTCGATGGCATAGAAGAGGATCGGCTTGTTGGCGATCGGCACCAGTTGCTTGGCGGAGGTGTGAGTGATGGGACGCAGCCGCGTGCCCTTGCCGCCGCTCAGAATCAGTGCCTTCACGCGGACAATACTACACAGGCCCGCGCGAGGTGAACTCGACCGCACCGCCTGCCGAATCGGGTTACGCTGTCATCGGTATGGATGCGACCACCACCTTGCCAGCGCCTTCTGTACGGCGC
Organism: Candidatus Dormiibacterota bacterium; assembly: GCA_955652545.1. The sequence goes on along the minus strand of CATPCA010000230.1, from coordinate 3,772 downwards.
GGTTCCCTGGTCCCGGCCGATCCTGCGGTGTCGATCATCATCCTGGTCACCCAGCACACCGGACGGCTTCGGCGCTGCCTCGCCTCGATCGACGAGCACCGTCCCGCCACGCCGGCGTCGGAGGTGCTGGTGGTGGCCAACGGCACTCCCGAAGGAGAGTTGCGATGGCTCACCGCTCGCGACGACCTGGTGCTGCTGGCCGCGGGCGTCAACCTTGGGTTTGGCGGTGGTTGCAACTGGGCGGCGACCGTCGCTGCCGCCCCGCGCCTGATGTTCATGAACGATGACGCGGTGGCGACGGCCGGTTGGCTCGACGGGCTGTGTCGACGGCTGGACGACGACGACACCGTGGGCGTCGCGGGAAGTCGCATCCTGCTCGCCAATGGAACGCTGCAGGAGGCAGGTGGTGTGGTGTGGCGCGACGGCACCACGTCGGGAGTCGGCCGGGGGATGGACCCGAACGCGCCCGAGTACACCATCGGGCGCGATGTCGACTACGTGTCGTTCTGCTCGACGATGGTCGCGCGGGAGACGTGGAATGCTGTCGGCGGGTTCGATCCGCGCTACTTCCCGGCCTACTACGAGGACACCGACTTCTGTCTGACGGCGCGCAGCCTCGGCTGGCGGGTGGTCTGCGAGCCGCGTTCGGTGGTGATCCACGAGGAGGGGGGGAGCACGAGCGTGTCGTTCAAGCGCTTTCTCAAGCGTCGCCACCGTGAGCTGTTCGTGGCCAAGTGGCTTGCGACCCTGGCAGGCGCAGAGCCGCCTCCGTCGCTGATCACCGGACGGAGGGCGGTACAGCGCGCGCTGGACAGGGCGGCGGTCACGGCGCGGGGCGAGATCGCCAAGCGGAGGAGCCGAGCACCCGACCCGGTGCGGCGCGACTCGTCGCCCGGGACGCGGGCCGCGGAGGTGGGCGTCGACCAGGTCGGGGCGCTGCGGAGGCTGCATGTCGTCAACCAAGAGTTCATCGATGCTCTGACCCGCGAGCTCGATTCCAAGGGCCCCACCACCGCCGCCAGGCGTATGTCCCGTTCCCTGCGCTCACGCGCGGGCAGCCTGCTGACGCGCTACCCGCGACTCAGCCACCTGGTGCGGACGGTGATTGTCAGCGTGGGCAACCGGGATTGAGCGCGATGCACAGGGGGCGTGACGGCCGCCGCGGCTATACTGCGGACATCGAGCGAGTGCACGGTCTGCGTCTGTGCGCGGCCACCATGGCAACGCCCGAGCCCCTGATGAATCACCGATCTCCTTCGCCATGTCCGTAGCCGCCGAGCCGGTGCAGCCGGCTGGACGCAGCACGCCGCCGCCCACCGCACGGCCGTCGCCGCTGCGGGTCAACCTGAACCTCACCCGCGAGCTTGCGGTGACCTCGTTCAAGCTCAAGTACACGGGGTCCGCCCTCGGCTACGCCTGGTCGCTGGTCAAGCCGCTGCTGATCTTCGGGATGACGTACGCGGTGTTCGTGCAGGTGCTGAAGGCGGGCCGCAGCGATCCGAGCTTCCCCGTCGAGCTCCTTGTCGGCATCGTGCTGTGGACCTTCTTCGCCGACGCGACCAGTTCCGCGGTGGGTGCGATCGTCGCCAACGGACACATAATCCGTAAGGCCTATTTCCCTCGTTGGATCGTGGTCGTCGCCTCGACGCTGAGCGCGACCATGACCCTTGCCGTGAACCTCGCCCTCGTCCTCCTGATCGGACTGCCCCTGGGATGGTTCCACGTCGGCCTGCAGACACTCCTGGTGCCGCTGCTGTTCATCGAGCTGTACATCCTCGTTGTCGGCATCGGGCTGCTGATGTCTGCGCTCTTCGTGTTCTACCGGGACCTCGGCCACGTCTGGGAGATCACGCTGCAGCTGCTGTTCTACGCCAGCGCGATCCTGTTCCCCCTGACCCTGATCACCAAGAGCTTCCCCTTCGCCGTCATGAACCCGATCGCACAGATCATGGAGGACATGCGCCGGGCCCTGATCACCTCGGCGATCCCGTGGTCTTCGTCGATCCTCGGATGGTTCATGGTCGTTCCGTGCCTGATCGTCTGCGGATCCCTGGCCGTCGGTTACCTGGTGTTCCACCGGTCGAGCCCACGATTCGCCGAAGCGCTGTGACCGCACTCGCCATCCGCGTCGCCGAGGTGAGCAAACACTTTCGGATCCCGCTCGACCACAGCACCACCCTCAAGTACCGGGCCACTCACCCGCGCAGCAGCTCGCGTTATCGCGACCTCCTGGCATTGAGGGATATGAGCTTCGATGTCCCGCGCGGAGAGTTCCTTGGCATCACGGGCCCCAACGGCTGCGGCAAGAGCACTCTGCTCAAGATCCTGTCGCGCATCTATGCACCGGATTCCGGGGAGGTCGAGATCGCCGGCCGGGTGTCTCCCTTTCTCGAGCTCGGCGTCGGATTCAACCCGGAATTGACGGCGCGCGAGAACATCTTCCTCGGTGGCGCTGTCCTCGGGCTGACGCGTCGTGAGCTCGAAGGCAAGGTGGACAGCATTCTCGACTTCGCCGAACTGACAGACTTCGCGGACCAGAAGATCAAGAACTTCTCGTCGGGGATGTCGGTGAGGTTGGCATTCACCGTCGCCATCCAGCCTGGCGCCGACATCCTTCTCATGGACGAGGTGCTCGCCGTGGGTGACGCGCGGTTCCAGGAGAAGTGCTTCGACGTGTTTGCGGACTACAAACGGCAGGGCAAGACGGTGGTGCTGGTCAGCCATGACCTGGGTGCCCTCAACCTGTACTGCGACCGGGTGCTGCTGCTGCAGGGGGGCCAGATCATCGCCGACGGACAGGCGACCGAGGTGACCGCTCGATACCGCCGACTCGTCGGCGAGATGTCGGACAGAAAGGAGTCGTCGCCCAGCGGGGCCGCCTCAACCGTGACCAACCGCTGGGGGACACGAGACGTGGAGATAACGGGCGTGCGCCTCCTCGATCGAAGCGAGTCGCGGCATACCATCTTCGCCACGGGCGAGCCCATGACTGTTGCCATCGACTACATCGTCAATGCGCCGGTGCGAGATTACGTGTTTGCACTCAGCTTCAAACGGTCCGATGGGATTGGTATGTCCGTCCCCGATACCAAGGTCGGCAACTGCAGGATGGACGTCGCGGCGCCGGGATCCACCGGCACGGTCTTCTACCGGGTACCACAGCTCGGTCTGCTCGGCGCCAGCTATCTGGTGGCCGCGATCATCTACGACGAGCACCTCAACCACGAGTACGACCACATTGAGGATGCGGCGTCCTTCCGAGTGGTCGACGACCGTGGACGGCCGGGCATCGTCGACCTCCAGGGACAATGGCAGCAGCGCGCCGACCCCATCTTGCAGGCGCTGGAGTCGTCGCCCGCCGCAGCCCCGCGAGAGGCCTGACGCCAACGCCCGGTTCACGGGCGGTTCGGCTCGGCGTTCGGAGCGGGGAGCGGCCCGCACCAGCCAGGTCCCGAATTCAGCGTTCGATGGGCAGAGGATCAAGCCGGATCCTCACCGGGTTCATCTCGCGAAGGTGCGGATTCATGTAGGGATCGGGGATACCGCCAACGCGTCCCCAACGCTTCCAGAAGCGCTCGTGGTCAACCAACGGATCGAGGTCTCCGCGGCTGGCACTCTCATGGTGGCGCAACTCGGCGTGTGGCGTGTAGATGACCAGATACCCTGCCGCCCGCGCGCGCAGGCAGAAGTCGACATCGTTGTAGGCCACCGCGAGGCCCTCGTCATACCCGCCCAGCTCGTCGAAGACGGACGTCTTGATCATCTGGCACGC
>CATPCA010000229.1 GCA_955652545.1 Candidatus Dormiibacterota bacterium | reverse complement strand
CTGCCGCCTTGAGCTTCTTGAGCTCAGGGACGTGCATGGCGCGTACGCCAAACGTCCAAGGAGAAGCTGGGGAGAGAGGATTCGAACCTCGAATCCGGGCGTGAGCGCTGTGGCGGCGAGAGTGGGAGGGTGAGGGTTCGTTCCTCACTTATCTTCCGTTCGCTCCGACCGCGGACCACGGGACGCCGGGACGGCCGTCGGACGGTCGGCGGCTCACGCCGCGGCGATCGAGTCTCATGACCTCGGGAGCACACACCCGCTCTTGCTGCTGTCGATGCGGAACGCAATCGGGCCACAAGTCGTTCTATGGACGCCGACCACGAAGCGCCCTTTCTAGGCGACCGGCCGACGGAGATACGACGGTGAAAGGGATCCTCGGATTGCTCACGGGTTGCAGCTTGGTCATGGCCGCTCTAGCTCTAGCGCTGACGGCATCGCCAGCTCGAGCACAGACTCCTCCGGAGGTCACGATTACCTTCAAGCTCACCATCAACGGCACCCCGCCATCTCAATTCAGCTTTGGTGTAGAGCACGAGGTGGAACTGTGCGCGGCGCCCTGCGTGGGTGCGGGCCATACATACACCAAGACACTGTCCTGGCTGAAGGGCGGCAATCCTGTCCAGTTCGTGTTCGACCGGTTCGTCTTCGTCGGCAACGGTACGCCCCTCCCGGACCAGGAATTCGGTCAGCAGACTGTCATCCCCACGTCCAACCGGACAGTCAGCGCGTCCTATACCTTCCGATCGGCCTCGACCATCATTGCGACTCCGTCCACGGGCGGCACAGACCCATTCGCCGTCGGTGCGGGCCCCGCGCGCACGGTCGTCACCGAGGCGTCAAGCGTCCAGACCCAGCCCCGTCTGGTCACCTTCACATTCAAGCTCACCATCAACGGCACGCCCCTGAAGGGGGACGGCTTTACGGTCCAGTGGGGAGAAACCGGCCTGGAACTCTGCAACGCTCCCTGCGCAGGAAGCGGCCATACATACGTGCAAACGATGAACTTCCCCGCCGGAGCGACCGAGACCTTCGTGTTCATCAGGGGTTCCGGACGAGTCACGCCGGACCATCCAGGGCAGATGTTCGGAAAGCAGACGCTGACTGCGAAGAATGATCGCACCCTCAGCGCCGTCTTCACCTACGGCACCGCCGCGATCGCAACACCGTCAACCGGCTCCGTTCCGCCCTTGGCCTACGGGGGCACGATCGCAGGGGCTGGCGCCGCGCTGATGCTGCTGTCGCTCTGGCGCCGCCGTGGCATGCGCACGGCTGCTTAGGAGGTGGCCGTCCTCCCGGCTGGCTGGCGAACGGCGGGGTGAGCCTGCCCGGTGCGATGTACGAGCGCAGTGGCACAAGAGAAACAGCCCTTATCGGCTGTCTTTGATCTCAGAACCGTTGGCTGGGGAGAGAGGATTCGAACCTCTGATTGGCTGATCCAGAATCAGCTGCCTTACCACTTGGCCACTCCCCAGCGGCGGGGGCACAGTCTACCCCGAGGGCCTGCGCGGTCCCCGGGGATAGTGGCCGCGGCACCGGCCTGCGGCGCCCATTCGGAGCGGTTTTGACGAGCGGGGCGCGGGTCTATACTGGATCCATGGACCTCCCAGAACTGCTCCGCTCGCAGGCCAAGCGCTACCGCTGCGCGGTGTGCAACACCAACATGGCCGACTGCGGGATCAAGGTGATCACCCAGCAGGGCAACCGCGCCCTGGTGCGGGTGACGTGTGCCGCCTGTGACGACGAGAACCTCCTCCAGATCATCTTCCAGACCGACGGCGAGATCATCGAGAACGAGGGGCAGAAGGTCGCGACGATCAGCGAGGGCATCCCGTCAGTGCCCGACCCGATCAGCTCGGACGAGCTGCTGGACCTCCGCGACATCCTCTCCGGTCACCAGGGCGGTTTTCGCGAGCTGCTCGAGCGGCGCTGACGCTCACCTGGCCGGCTAGCCCACCCGGCGCCGCGGCTCTCCCAGCGGCTCGGCCCGCTGCGCTCCCGTCGGCTTCGGCGTGGACTGGCTTCCCTGTCCTCCTCCCCCCGGGGTCGGGCCGGGCAGGGTCGGGGTGGGTATCGGCACCAGGGTGATCGGCGGGACCGACACGGTCGGCGCCGGCGTGGGCGCCGGCGTCGCGGTCGGGGTGGGCGTCGGCGTCGGCGTGGGTGTCGGACACGCGGACGTCCTGTCACGGAACGCCGCATCGCTCGACGAACAATCGGGCAGGCTGCCGGACACCGGCGTGAACGCACGCGGCTGGGGCAGGCTGTTGACGAACGGCACGGCCATGGCTGAACCGGTGCTGGTACCGAACACCTGGTTCATCCCCTGCTCGGCCTGCTGTGAACTGGTATGCCCGACCCACGTCGCCACCACCCAGGATGGTGTGTAGGTCATGTACCAAGCGTCCACATAGTTGTCCGTGGTGCCTGACTTGCCGGCGGTGTCGTACTTGAAATTCAGGTTCCACTGCTTGGCGTAGTTGCGCAGGATCGCGGTCATGGTCCATGCCTGAGCCGGCGTCATGGTGTCGCCGAGGTTCGGCGGCTGGGTGAAGTCGCGGAGCACGTTGCCGCTGGCGTCGGTGATCTTGAGGATGCCCCTTGCCGCCACCTTGTGTCCGCCGTTGGCGAACGACGCATACGCGGAGGCGTGGTCGATCATCCGCACGGCAGAGGTTCCGATCGCCGTGCTCAGGTTGGATGCCTGCGGCGTGAGGGTCTGCGAGATGCCCATGCCGTACGCGAAGTTGATGACGTTCTGCACACCGGCGATCTGCATCGCCTCCTCGGTGGCGATGTTGCGCGAATGGACCAGCGCAGCTGCAGCCGTGATCGGGCCCTGATACAGACCGTCGAAGTCCGGCACGCCGCCGAGCTTCTGCGACTCCGCCCGGGTGTCATGCAGGATGGTGTCCGGCTTCAGCGTCCCGTTCTTGAATCCGGTCTCATAGACATAGGGCTTGAAGGATGACCCCGGGCGCCGTGACGCCGTCACGATGTTGTACTGGCCGGCAATGGAGTTGTCGTTGAAGTTGGCAGACCCAACCATGGCCTCGATGTTGCCGTTGTGCGGGTCGATCATGAGCAGCGCGCCGTTGGTGGCGCCGTCGTTCTTCAGCTTGGCGACACCGTTGACCACTGCGGTGTTGGCAAGGTTCTGGATGTTGAGATCGAGCGTGGTGTTGACGGTCAGGTCGCCCTGAAGGAACTGGGGGTTGTCCTGGCCGAAGATCGACTGCAACTGGTCCTGGATGTAGGCGACGAAGTGTGGCGCCGGGCCGGTGGTCAACGATGACTTGCCTTTGCTGAGGTCTGCAGTCAGCGCCTGGCGATTGGTCTGCTGCTGCGCCTGCTGTGCAGTCGTGGGCGAATCGCCGCCCACCAGCGGGTCGACTGCGTCGGCGGCGGCTTGGGTGATGTCGCCGACAGCCACCAGGCTGCCGAGCACGTAGTGCATGCGCGAATACGCGGCATCCGGGTTCTTGTAGGGATCGTTGAACGACGGTGCCTGGGGAAGGCCGGCGAGCAGCGACGCCTCCGTCAGGTTGAGGTCCTTGGCGTGCTTGCCGAAGTAGCGCAGCGCGGCCGATTCCACGCCATACGCGTTCTCGCCGTAGTAGTTGATGTTGAGGTACTGGTCGAGGATCTGCTGCTTGCTGTACTTGCTGTCCAGCTCATTGGCAAGCAGCGCCTCGCGCACCTTGCGCAGCGGTGACTTCGACGCGTCGGTGCCGAAGAATGCCTGCTTCGCCAGTTGCTGCGTGATCGTGCTGGCACCCTCGGCAGGGCGGCGGAGGATGATGTCGTCGACCAGTGCCTTGACCACCCGGGCCGGGTTGAAGGCACCCTCGTGGTAGAAGTTGCGGTCCTCGGCGGCGACGGTGGCCTGCTGCATGATCATCGCGATCTGATCGATGGTCACGGGGTGCCGGTTCTCGTTGTTGTGACCGACCTCCGCGATCAGCGTCCCATGGACGTCGAGAATCTTGATGGTGCCGGTGGCCTGGCCGATGGTGTTGATGTCGGGGAGCGTCATCGCCGCGTACGCGACCAGTCCGCCCAGCGCCACCATGCACAACACGAAGAATGCCGCCCCCGCGGCGAGCACCTTCTTCCAGCGTTTGTTCAGCCGCCAGCGCGACTGCGACTGCGACGCCCGTGCCCTGGTGGCGCGGCGCGGACCCATTGGGGACGCCGACCTCGGCGGCCTTGGCGGCGGCGGACCGGCCACGCTCAGTCCTGCATTGCCGGCTCTGCGGAGGCGGCTCCGGCGCGAGCCATGTAGCGGCGCGCCGCAAAGGTCCCGCCGGCCGCGGCCGCGGCTGAGATCGCGCGCAACGCGAGCTTCTGCCACACCGGGCCGGTGTCCGCCTCGATCTTGGCGTGGTCGAGCTGCTTGCGGATCGCGGCCAGCTCCGCTGCCATCTCCTGCATGGTGGTCGGCGAGTTGACGGTCGTCTCCGGCTCATCGCCCCGCAGGACGCGGCGCAGGACGATGACGCCGACGGCGGCGCCGACGACGATGGCGCCTGCGATCGCGTACTTCGGGCCGTCGCGGCGCAGCCGAGCCTTCCAGTCGAGCTCAACGCGGATCCTGGCCTCGAGCCGGTCGATGTCGCCGGCCAGTGCCTGCTTGGTCAGCTCTCGCTCGCGTTCCGCCTGGTCAATCGCTTGAACCACGACACGTCCTCCTTGACCGAGCCGACCAACTCCCTACCGCCGCTGAGCCCGCGACGCAGGGACCGATATCCGAGTAAGGCGGCAAAGCCGCCGAGCAACAGGAAGACCGCCGCCATCAGCAGCCACCACACCCAACCCGAGAAGAAATCCCCGGCCAGGGCCGTCGGCACAGCGCCCAGGGCAAAGATTGCCACGAACAGCAAAAGTAGCGCCGCGGCGACCAGGAACCCGATCGCCAGCGCGAACCTCTTGATGCTGGCGATCGCCTGGACCTTGGCGAACTCGATCTCCGCCTTGGCGAGACGCACCGCGTCGTCAGCGACCTCCCTGGCGATCGCTGCGAGGCTCTCGTCCCGCGCTCCCCCGGGCGTGCTCACGCGTCGAGCTGCGATACGTCGATATCGCGCAGCCCGTCGGGCGGTTGTACGCCGTGCTGATAGAGGAGCTTCATGAGAGAGAGAACGTAACGGACCCCGGTGAGGTTGACGCCGTGGTTACGGGTGAGATTCTGAATGGTCTGGAGTTTGAAGATGTCGCGCTGCGAGTAGCGACGCCGATTGGTGGTGGTGCGCTGTGGCACCACCAAGCCCATGTTCTCGTACATCATCAGCGTGCGAGGGTGAGTCTCGAGGATCTCCGACGCCACGCTGATCGTATAGATGGGCTTGTCGAGGCCGGGCTGACCGGCGGGTGCGGCGGCCCTTGGCTGGCGCCCTACTCCTTCAGCCATTCATCGATTCCCTCGGACAGCACGATCGGTGACGTCTGTGCCTTCACGAGGAACTCCATAGCGCCGAGCTTGAGCCCGCGGTCGACCAGCTCCTTCTCGCCGTAGTTGCTCAGGATGATCACCGGGATGTCGGCCGTCGACTCCTGTCCGCGCAACTCCTCGAGCACGGTGAAGCCATCCTTCTTGGGCAGCCTGATGTCAAGGAAGACGATGTCGGGATTGAGCTCGGTGGCCCGGCGCATACCCTCTTCGCCATCCATGGCGACGTGGACCCGGTAGCCGTCCTTCTCGAGCTTGAGCTTGTACATCTCGAGGGTTTCGCGATCGTCCTCGATCAGGAGGACGTCGATGACCTGGTCGTCGTCAGCGCTCAACTGCGGATCCACCTCCTGGACAGGCTGGCCGGCGCAGCCAGTTATCGGGAGTATACCCGGGGGGTAACACGCCATCGTACCGCCACTATTTCCTTATAGCGGTCGGGTGGCTTTCGCTCAGAGACGGACGTGCGCGACGTCGATGTCGTCGAGGTGGCCGGGCCGTTCGATGCCATTCTCGCCGAGCAGCCGCAGCAGTTGGATCACGTACCTGGCGCCATTGAGGTTGAGGCCGTGGCGGCGGGTCAGCCGCTGGATCGCCTGGAGGGTGAGCACGTCGCGCTGGGAGTAGCGGCGCCTGTTGGTGGCGGTCCGCTGCGGCACCACCAGCTGGAGGTGCTCGTACATCATCAGGGTCCGCGGGTGCGTGGCCAGTATCTCAGCCGCGACGCTGATCGTGTAGATCGGCTTGTCGAGCGCGACCCGGCCGGTCGGTGCGGCCGGCTGGGCGGCGTTCACCGGTTCCTCTTTGGTTGGCTGGCTGTGGTCAGGATCCGGCGGCATCGGTGGGGGCGATCGTACCCGCCCCCGGGCACCGGCGACAGCCACGGCCGGCAATCGTGTGCCGTAACCAAAGCGTCGGAGGTCGCGTACCACGCTTCGAACATGCCTCAGACCATCACGCTCCACAAGCCGCGCTCCATCACCGCAATCCCGTCCGGAGGCGATCCGCTCCGAGTTCGCGAGCGCTACCTGCGCCGCCGCAGCCAGCGCCGCCGCCTCAGCGACCGGGGCGTCACCGCCATCTGGGTGTCGGTCGCCGCGCTGCTCAGCTGGCTCGTCGTGGTCGGCTTCACGACACTGGGGCACTAGCTAGCCCATCAACTCGCGCAGGTCCTCGAGCTGGAGGGCCACCCAGCGGTTGATGTCGGCGGCGCGCACTGTCTCCCTGATCTTGTCGCCGCGCGCCCGGCGCTGGGGTGGATCCATCATCAGCCCGAGGTAGAGGGCCTCCGCGGTCTCGTCGACGTCGAACGGGTTGACGGTGAGGGCGAAGTCGCCCAGCTCCTCGTGTGAGCCGGCGTTCTCGCTGAGCACCAGCACACCGTCGCGTTGGTTGCAGACCACTCCTTCCTTGGCCACCAGGTTCATGCCGTCGTAGATGGGGTTGACGAGGAGGACGTCGAACTGGCGGTAGCCGGCCAGCGCCCGGGCCATCACGTCGTCGACCTCGACGCGGATCGGGGTCCAGCCGCCCCGGCTGAACTTGCGGTTGATCCGGGCCGCGACGCTGAGCACGCTGCCGAGGTAGGCGCGGTAGTCGTCGATGTCCTGGCGGCTGGGCTGGAGGTAGGCCCAGAACTGAACCGTGCCGTGCAGCTCGTGGTGGTCCTCGAGCATGCGCTCGTAGGCGAGGAAGCCACGGACGATGTTCTTGCTGAGGTCGGTGCGGTCAACGCGAAGGATCAGCTTCTCGGGGCGCCAGGTCATCAGCCGCTCCTCCTCGACGCGGACGTCCTCTCCCTCGGCCTGCTGGAGCAGGCCGTCGACGTCGATGCTGATCGGGTAGTTGCGAACCCGGATCACCCGGCCGTCGAAGAACACGGTGCGCTCGCGCAGATCGATGGTCAGGCCGAGGTTCTCCTCGCACGTCAACAGGAAGTTGCGCACGTCGCGCCGCGTCTGGAAGCCCACCACGTCGGCGCCGAGGAGACCGTTGACGATGGCGTCGCGGATTGGCTTGGGAAGGATGGTCCAGTACTGCGGCGTCGGCCAGGGGATGTGGACGAAGTGCTGAATGCGCACGTCGTGGATCTGGGCGCGCACCATGCCGGCAACGCAATACAGCTGGTAGTCCTGGATGAAAACCATGGGCGGCCGGGCTGACGACTTGGCCTCGGCGACGACACGGTCCGCGACCAGCTGGTTGACGAGCACGTAGCCCTCGCGCCACGCGAACAGGGTGGCGGTGTCGACGTTGGGCTCACGCGCCAGGTCCCACAGGTAGTGCTGGATGAACCACAGCAGTGGGTTGCTGATGGTGTTGTAGTAGAGGTCATACGAGTTCGGCCTCGGCTCGACGAACGAGACGCGGTAGGAGGCGCCGTCCTCGGTGACCAGCTCGGCGGGGTCGCCACGGGCCGCCAGCGCTCGATCGGAGTCGTCACGGGCCACCGCGATCCAGAGCGCGTCCATCGACGCGGCCAGCGAGCTGAGCGCAGTCACCAAGCCGCCGGCGCCCTTGACCAGGCGCTCCGGCGTGTTCCGGTACGGGTCGGCGGGCTCGAACACGAGCGGCGCGCGGTTGGCGACGACGATCGGCCGGACGTCGCCGAGGATCTCCTGCAGGTGAGACTGGATGGCGGGCAGCGGTCGTCCTCCTCTACCCCACTCCCCTGGCCGTCGCGTGCCCGGTCAGCCGAGCAGCACGTCGTAGAAGTAGCGCTCCTGCCGAGGCACGTTCTGGTCGACGTGGATGTGCTTGACCTCGGTGTACTCGCGCAACCCGTAGAGGCCCAGCTCGCGCCCGGTGCCGCTCTGCCGGTAGCCACCGAAGGGTGCCAGCGGGTTGAGCAGGTGCCAGTCGTTGATCCATACCGTCCCGGTGCGCAGCTGCTTGGCCATCTCGATGGCGCCCCGCGTGTCGCGCGACCAGATGCCGCCGGCGAGACCATAGATGGAGCGGTTGGCGCGGGCGATGACGTCACCCGGGTCGCTCCAGCGCTGCACCGCGAGCACGGGCCCGAACACCTCTTCGGTAGCCACGTTGGAGTTCGGGCTGACGTCAGCGAGCACGGTGGGCTGGATGAAGTAGCCCTTCTCTCCCACGCCGCGAGCCCGGCCGCCGCCGCAGAGCACGGTGGCACCTTCCTGCTGGGCACGATCGATGGCGGCGAGGATGTTCTCGTACTGGCGGCGTGAGATCACCGGCCCCACCTGGGTGTCGAAGTCGGTGGCATCGCCGACGCGAAGGTCGCACGCGGTGGCCACCAATCGCTCCATGAACGCGTCGTAGACATCGTCGTGGACGTACAGGCGGTGACCCGACTCACATGCCTGGCCCTGGTGGAAGAAGGTGCCGAAGAGGGTGCCGTCGACGGCCACGTCGAGGTCGGCGTCGGCGCAGACGATGTTGGCCGACTTGCCGCCCAGCTCGAGCGTGACCTTCTTGATCGTGGGTGCCGCCATCTCCAGAATGCGCCGCCCCACCGCGGTGGAGCCGGTGAACGCCACCTTGTCGACGTGCTCGTTGACGACCAGCTCCTCGCCGAGCTCATTGCCCGGCCCGGTGACCACGTTGAAGACGCCGCGCGGCAGGAGGCCGGTCTCGTCGATGGCCCGCGCCACCTCGAGGAGGGTCAGCGGAGTGAACGGCGACGGCTTGAGCACCACGCTGTTGCCCATCGCCAGCGCCGGCGCCAGCTTCCACATGGCGATCATCAGCGGGAAGTTGAAGGGGATGATGCCGGTGCAGACGCCGATCGCCTCGCGCTGCACGAAGTTCCAGCTGACATGGGGGATGTCGATCCACGGAAGCGGCTCGTACCAGGGGATCTGCAGGGCCTGCTCGGCCATCGAGCGAAACGTCTCGATGGCCAGCGGGACGTCGACGACCGCCGCCTTGCGGATGGTGGCTCCGGCGGTCTGCGCCTCGAGCATGGCCCAGTCGCCGCTGCGCTCGGCGAGGTGCTCGGCGATCTCGAACATGATGCGGCTGCGCTGCAGTTGCGTCTTGTTGCGCCAATCGCCGGAGTCGAAGGAGCGCCGTGCCGCTTCGATGGCCCGGCGCGCGTCCTCGCGGGTGCCGGCGGGAGCCCGCCCGACGACCTCCTCGGTCGAGGGATTCTGCACCACGAAGGTGTCGCCACCCGCCGAGCCGGTCCACTCGCCG
>CATPCA010000228.1 GCA_955652545.1 Candidatus Dormiibacterota bacterium | reverse complement strand
TACCTGTCGAGGTTGCGCGCCGCGCGCACCCAGCCGTAGATGCTGAGCGCGACCCCGCCGCCGGTGATGACCGCGCCGATGATGAACAGGGTCAGTTGCGCGAGAAAGGGCGTCCAGAAGACGTTGGTGTGATTGACGCTCGCGTAGTAGAGGTAGCTGGCGCGCAGTCCCAGAGCCGAGCGACCGAGCGCCACCACCAGCACGATCGCACCAACCACGATGACCAGGAAGCGCCGGCCGCGGCGACGCCGCGGGCCGCCCCCGGTGCGCACCACACGGGGTCCGCGCCGGCGTCGGAGGATCTCCTCGGGGTCGAAGCCGAATGCGCTCACTTGGCGCGGAGTGTAGTCCGAGACGGCACGCTGAGCGCCGCGGTCAGAAGCCTCAGCGCCTCTGCAACAGCAATCGCACGTCGAACGGGTCGCGGCGGCGCCGCACCCGTCGCGTGACCTCGGGACGCACCTGGATCATGTACGGCTCCTGCTGACGGAGCACCTCCTCGATCGCGTCCGTGATGACCATGCCCTCGCGAATGGTTGGAACACGCTCGCTGAGCGCCTCGGCCATGCCGGCGGTGACGATGGTGAGGTCGAGCTCGTGCGCCTGCTCGAGGATGGTGAGGCAATCGTCGAGGCGGCGCAGACGGACTCGCCGCTCCTCGCCCCCACTGTCCAATTGGACCATTGTGTCCAATACGGTACTCGATGGGAACGGCCAAAGGCGAGCATCCGGGGAGCTCAAACGGTTGCTGTGGCTCGCCTTCTTGGTCCGCTAGCGGACCGAGCACGGGGCGCCGTCTGCGCGCCCGAACCGGCGGCAACCGGGTCGCGCAGACGGAGGAGCGGTCGCAGGTATTCGCCCGTAGCGCTGAGCGGCGCCACGGCGATGTCCTCCGGCGAGCCGACGGCGATCACCTCGCCGCCCGCATCGCCACCGGCTGGACCGAGGTCGATGACGTGGTCCGCCGTCTTGATGACGTCGAGGTTGTGCTCGATGACGATGACGGTGTTGCCCGCATCGACGAGGCGATGCAGGGCGGTCAACAGCTTTTCGACGTCGGCGAAATGCAGCCCCGTGGTGGGCTCGTCGAGGATATAGACAGTGCTCCCCGTTCCTCGCCTGCTCAACTCGGTGCTCAGCTTGACCCGCTGTGCCTCTCCCCCGCTCAGCTGCGTCGCGGGCTGACCGAGCCGGATGTATCCCAGGCCGACGTCCTGCAGAGTGCGCAGCTTGCGCACGATCCGCGGCTGGTTCTCGAACAGCTTCGCGGCCTCGTCGACTGTCATCTCGAGCACGTCGGCGATGCTCTTGTCGCGAAAGAGCACCTGGAGCGCCTCACGGTTGTAGCGCCTGCCCTTGCACACCTCGCATGGCACGTAGATGTCGGGCAGGAAGTGCATCTCGATCTTGATCATCCCGTCACCCGCGCACGCCTCACAGCGGCCGCCGGCGACGTTGAACGAGAAGCGACCTGGCTTATAGCCTCGAACCCGCGCCTCGGGCAGCTTCGCGAAAAGATCGCGGATGTCGGTGAACACGCCGACGTACGTCGCGGGGTTGCTGCGTGGGGTGCGGCCGATCGGCGCCTGGTCAACGTCGATCACCTTGTCGACCTGCTTCAACCCGTCGACGCCCTCATGACGTCCGGGACGTTGCTTGGCGCGGTAGAGGAATTGAGCGAGCCGGCGGTAGAGGATGTCGTTGACAAGGGTGCTCTTGCCGCTGCCGCTGACCCCCGTCACGCAGATGAACGTGCCCATCGGAAAGACGACGTCGACGCCCTTGAGGTTGTTCTCGGTGGCCCCGCGCACGACAAGCTCCTTGCCATTGCCGCGGCGCCTGATCAGCGGCACGGGAACCGACCGCTCCCTGTTGAGGAACTGCGCGGTGATGCTCCGCGGCTCAGCCAGCACCTCGTCGATGGTGCCCGCCGCGACAACGTACCCGCCGTGCTCGCCAGCGCCCGGGCCGACGTCGACGACGTAGTCCGCGGCGCGGATGGTGTCTTCGTCGTGCTCGACCACGATCAGCGTGTTGCCGATGTCGCGGAGCCGTTCGAGCGTGCGGATCAGCTTGTGGTTGTCTCGCTGGTGCAGCCCGATCGACGGCTCGTCGAGGATGTACAGCACCCCCATGAGGCGGCTGCCGATCTGGGTGGCAAGGCGAATGCGCTGCGCTTCACCACCGCTGAGCGTGGCTGCACCGCGATCGATGGTGAGGTAGTCGAGGCCGACGTCGTGCAGGAAGCCGAGCCGCTCGCGGATCTCCTTGAGCACCTGGCGCGCGATGAGGCTCTCGCGCTCGCTGAGCTTGAGGTGCTCGACCCGTCCGAGCGCCGCCACCACACTGTGACGGCACAGTTCCATGATGTTCATGCCGTCGACCGTGACCGCCAGGTACTCGGGCTTGAGCCGTCCCCCATTGCACGCGGGGCAGGGCTTCTGCATCATCAACCGCTCGATCTCCTGCTTGACCCAGTCGGACTCGGTCTCGCGGTAGCGGCGCTGGAGGTTGTTGATGACGCCTTCGAAGCCCGCGTCGTAACTGCGCGAATATCCGCTGTGACTGACGTAACGGATGCGCACCGTTTCGTCCTTGGGCAGGCCGTAGAGGATGAGGCGCTGCTCCTTGGGTGAAAGTTCCTTCCACGGCGCGTTCAGTGACACCCTGAACTTCTTCGCCACGGTCTCGAGGATGTCCATGAGCCACGACATCGACGGCCCGCGCGTCCATCCCGACAACGCCCCCTCGTTGATGCTCAGTGACGGATCGGGCACGACGGCCTCGGGATCCACCTCCATGCGCATCCCCAGTCCGGTGCATGCCGGGCACGCGCCGTGTGGGCTGTTGAACGAGAAGTTGCGCGGCGCCGGTTCCTCCATGGAGATGCCGCAGTACACGCACGCGAAATCCTTTGAGAAGAGCATTTCGGGAGGACCGTCCGCATCCGCAGGGATCAGCAGGATCAACCCGTCGGTGAGCTTGGCGGCCTGTTCGAGCGAGTCGTTGAGACGGCTGCGCAGGTCGGGGTTGACCACGACGCGGTCGACGACGATCTCGATGTCGTGCTTGAACTTCTTGTCGAGAACGATGGGCTCGCTCAGGTCGCGGAGCTCGCCGTCGACGCGGGCGCGGACGAAGCCGTTGCGTTTGGCCTCGGCGAAAACGTCGCGATGCTCGCCCTTGCGGCTCTGCACCATCGGCGCGGTGACCATCAGACGCGTCCCCTCTGGGAGGGCCAGCACCTGGTCGGTGATCTGCTCGATGGACTGCTTGCTGATCTCCCGCCCGCAGTTGGGACAGTGGGGGTGGCCGATGCGGGCGTACAGGAGGCGCAGGTAGTCGTAGATCTCGGTGACCGTCCCCACCGTGGAGCGGGGATTCTTGTTCGTGCCCTTCTGGTCGATGGAGATCGCGGGGCTGAGCCCGTCGATGCTGTCGACGTCCGGCTTCTCCATCTGGCCGAGGAACTGCCTGGCGTACGCGCTCAGCGACTCGACGTAGCGGCGCTGGCCCTCGGCGTAGATGGTGTCGAAGGCGAGGCTCGACTTGCCGCTGCCGGACAGCCCGGTGATGACGATGAGGCGATCACGAGGGAGGCTGAGATCAATCCCCTTGAGGTTGTGCTCGCGAGCTCCGCGGATGTCGATGGTGTCGTGGGGCATGGACCCCTAAGCGTACCCGCACATGCGTTCCCTCGGGTTTCACCCTCGGTTCTTACAGGGCGGGGGCAGATCCCCCGCCCTCGGATGGTCGGAGTG
>CATPCA010000227.1 GCA_955652545.1 Candidatus Dormiibacterota bacterium | reverse complement strand
GCTCGATCTGTCCGGGATGGAGCACCCATTTTCCGTCGTAGCCGAGCGCGGCAGCACGACCGGCGGCCTCGCGGAATCCCTCGATGTCGCGGATCAGCAGGTACGGCCCATCGATCACCTGGATGCCCGCGGCGCGCGCGGCGACGGCGAGCTTGAAGAGCACGTAGTGAAAGATGTCGCCCGGGTAGTTGTAGGTGTTGGCCACCGTCAGGTTGGGGAATTGCATGGCCGCGGAGAAATCGGCCGGACCGTAGGTGATGGTTTCGATCCGCTTGCTGGCGAAGGCGATCTCCTCGGCGTGCATGAGGCCGTTGGCGTCCTCGACCTGCGCCTCGATGCCGATCCGTCCCTGCTCGAGCCCGAGCGCCTGCTCGAGGCTGCCGAGGGCGCGGTCGACGAACGCGATGTCGCCTGCGTTCTCCACCTTCGGCACCATGATGCAGTCGAGGACGTCACCCGCCCCGGTGACCACCTCGCGCAGGTCGTCGAGAGCGAACTTGCTGGTGACCTGGTTGATGCGCACCACGCGCACCTTGCCCTGCCAGTCGTGGTTGCGCAGCGCGCCCACGATCTTGCCACGCGCGGCCGGCTTCTCCAACGGCGCACATGCATCCTCGAGGTCGAGGAACACCTCGTCCGCGGCGGAGGCCGCCGCCTTTTCCATCATCTTCGGGTTACTGCCAGGGCAGGCCAGAATGGATCGGCGAAGCCTGGACGGCATCGGGGCGCTCCTCCTCAGGCGCCGGCGGGCGGCGCGTCGTCGCCCTCGTCGACCGGCGGGGTTGGTCTGTCGGGGCTGTCCGGCTTGGGCCGGGGACGGTCGTCGTAGGAGTCCTGCGCCGGGTTGGCCGGCGTGGTGCCACCGAACCCCGGCAGCTCGCCGGGCACGCCCGGGCCGCCTGGCGGAACCGGAAAGCCGAGGCCGCTGAACAGCTTGGCCAGCTCGTCCGGTCCGCCGAGGTCCTCCTGGACGCGGTCCATCATCCGCATCATCAGCTCCTGGAGCTGCGGGTCCTCGGCGAGCTTCTCCTGGACGCCGCCGAGCTGGCCGATGAGGTCCTTGATGGCCGCCTCCTGGGCCACCTGCATGAGCACCGGTTGGCTGGCGGCCGCGATGACCGTCTGCGACTGCTCACGCAGGATCTCGAACCCCTTGCAGGCCAGGCAGGTGCCCTGGTGTTGGCAGCGGCACAGCTGGCTCTTGAGGCGGTCGAGCTCCCGGTGCAGCCCGCTGAGATCGACGCCTTCGCTCGGATCCGTCATACCAGCATCCTAACCGGGGCGAGGCAGATCCTCGCCCCCTGAGACCGGCCGAAGTGAGGCACTTCGTCCGCTCTCGCCCCACTCCTCGGCGCCACTCGGCGCCGGCTCAGCTCACCCCTGCTGGCTGTGGCGCCGGCGCTTGGACCTGCAGAACCGGCTGAGCCACCACGCTCCCGCTCCAACCGGGCAGCCTCTCGTCGAGGAACGCCGGCTTGGCGAACACCATCTGCACGTCGGTGATGCGGCGCTCCGTGAATGCCGCCTCGCACAGGGAGAGATACAACGTCCAGGTGCGCAGAAAGCGCTCGTCGAACCGCGCGGGCAGACGCGCCGCGTTGCGCAGCAGGTTGGCCCGCCACGCCGCCAGCGTGGTCGGGTAGTGGCGCGTGATGTCCTCGAGGTTGACCAGCCGCAGGTCACCCGTGCGCGCGGTCGCATCGAGCAGCGCCTCGACGGATGGGCAATGGCCACCCGGGAAGATGTGCGTGTTGATGAACGTGCGCTGCCCGCGCGTCGCCCTGTCCGTCCATTGGGGCTGGCAGATCGCCTGGATGGCGGCGAGCCCGTCGTCGACGAGAAGTCGGCTGCACTGCTTGAAGAACCTGTCCCAGTAGCGCCAGCCGATCGCCTCGATCATCTCCACCGACACCAGCTTGTTGAAGCGGCCGCGCAGGTCGCGGTAGTCGTCGAGCAGCACCGTCACCCGGCCCGACACGCCGGCGCGCTGAACGCGCTCGGTGGCCAGGGCGTGCTGTTCCTCGCTGATGGTGGTGGTGGTGACGTGGCAACCGTATGTCTGCGCCGCATGCACGGCCAGAGCGCCCCAGCCCGTACCGATCTCGACGAGGTGGTCCGACGCCTGGAGGTCGAGCTTGCGGCAGAGACGGTCGATCTTGGCCAACGACGCGTCGTGCAGGCTGGCGCCGGGCGATTCGAAGATCCCGTTCGAGTACGACATGGTGTCATCGAGCATCAGTGAGTACAGGTCGTTGCCGATGTCGTAGTGCTGGGCGATGTTCTCGCGACTGCGGCTGCGGGTGTTGCGACGCAGCCATTCGCGTCCGGCGCGCAGCGGGCGAAGCAACGGCGCCACCGCCGCCTGCAGCCGATCGATGGTGTCGAGGTTGCGCGCCGCGACGCGGACCAGCGACACCAGGTCAGGGCAGTCCCATTCGCCGTTGATGTAGCTGAAAGCGCCGCTCAGGCTGCCCATGGCGATGGCCCGGTAGAAGGTCGGGCGATGCACATGGACGATGGCGTGGACTGGGAACTCCGTGACAGAGCCGAAACGGTGCCTCCTGCCGCCGTCCTCGACGATCTCGAGCTCGCCATGGCGGATGTGGGCGAGGGCGCGCAGCACGAGCGCCCGCACTGCCGCGTCGAGGCGGGGAAGCTCGCGCAACGGCGAGGCAATCCTGGCGGTGGGTGGGCTCGCGGTCATGTTGCTGCGGGAGCGCTCCTGTCGACGACTCGGCGACGCGGATGGTACGGCGCGAGGACCGGTGCGCGACTTCAGGCTACGATCGCCAGCGTGTCACAGGCCTGGCGCCGCCAACGGCTGCGACTGCCCTGGGGCAGGCTCACCGTGTACGTCGCCGGCGACGGACCACCGCTGCTGCTGCTCCACGGGCTCGGCGGCAGCGGCCGTTACTGGGCAGGGCTGGCCCCCCACCTGGCCGCGACCAGGACGCTGATCGCCCCCGACCTCGCTGGCTTCGGACACTCCGACAAGCCCTCCCTGGACTACTCTCGCGCCTTTCACCTCGACAGCCTCGACGCCCTGTTGACCGCGCTGCGCGTGGATACGGGACTGGCGGTCGCCGGCCATTCCATGGGCGGCGTCCTCGCGGCGCTGTTCGCGGCGCGACACCTCGAGCGGATCGAGTCCCTGGCCCTTGCGGCAGCACCGTTTCCTCGCCTGCAGACGCATCCATCCCGCCTTCCGGCCGGTTTCACCGGCCGAGCCTTCTACCGCTTCGTGCAGCAGACCCTGCCGCTGGTGTCACCGCTGGTGAGGTCGCAGACGTACCCGCGTGAGGTGGTCGCCGACTACCTTCGGCACACCCGCGCCAGTTACCGGCTGACCTCACACTCGCTGATCTGGGACGTCGGCGTCATCGACGAGCTTGATGGACTGCGCAGTTGCGACAGTCTCCGGGAGTTGCTGATCTACTCAGCGGAGGACCGCACCATCGCGTCCGACAGCCTGCAGTGCTGGCAGCGGGTGCTCCCGGGGGCGGAGCCGCTGCTGGTCGCCGGCGGTCACCAACTGCTGCTCCGGGGCGGCTTTGCCGATCTCGCGCAATGGGTGGCGCGACCATCGGCGAGCCGCGTTGCCTGAACGTCACGACAGCGAGGGGTTGCACCGGCAGATATCTGCGCTATAGTCATCGGCACGCGGGAGCCTTCGGGAACCGCTGCGCGCCCACTGTGGTCGCCATGCCGTCAGACCAGCGACACGTCGCTGTGCGCTGATGCCCGAATCCATCCCGGACCGGATGTATGACGCCGAGGGATTGCACCCCCACCGGCGTCCGAGGGTTTCACCGTCCGACTGATAGCCCCGGACCTCACTCTCGACCGTCTCCACCTCATCGTGCCCGACGGCAGCGACGCGATGGTGGTTCTCCGAACGCTCGCGCACGGGGATTCCAACGGGACGGATCCGCGCGACCTTTTCGCCCAGCGCATCAGCGAGGTCGGCCACCTCACCGTCTCCTTCGGTGAGGAGGACCCACCGCAACTGCTGCTGTCGCTCCCCGACCTGGCGCTGACCTGCGTGCCCCAAGATGCGCCCGACCACGACCCCGACCACCTCGCACTGCGCGTCGTCTCGATGAGGCCTGCCACCGATCATCCCGAGGGCAGCAAGGTGCTGACCGTCACCGCGCGCCAGCCGGTTGTCACTGCGGCCAACGGCGTGGCCAGCGACACGCGTCGCCTTCTCGACTGGCGCAGCGCCAGTGCGGCGGCGGCGAAGTCCGCCGAGCTGTATGCGGCGCTGAAGCTCGTCGACAGCCTCGAGAAGGCTGAACGCCAGCGCGCGGCAACCCAGCGCACCCACTTCATCGCCGCCAAGGAATACTGGCGCTGCAAGCGTTGCCGGGCGCTGTGGCGTCCCGCTGACCACGAGCGTTGCCCGTCGTGCGGGCACGAGTTCACCGAGGCCGACCGCCGTCAGCCTGAGGTGGGCAAGGTGGAGTTCACCATCCCCGAGAACGAGCAGATCAACCTCACCCCGGACGCCGCCGTGCTGGTCGAGCCCGAGGACGAGCCCAACTTCGTCGGCCGAGTGTCGCGCATCGACCACCACCGTCATACCGTCGAGGTCACAGCTCGAACCTTCGAGCACGCCGGCACCGAGGGAACCATCACACCGTCCTTCAACAAGGCGCTGTACCAGGCCAAGCGGAGCGTGCTCGCGGCGATCGCCACACGCGACTTCGGTGTCGGGCTCCTCGCCCAGCTGATGGTGTCGCCGCAATGGGTCACCGCGCCGGCGTATGACGCGGACGCCGAAGCCCACGCGCACGACTGGCTGACCGAGGGGATGATGGCCAATCCCCCGCAGGATCGCGCGGTGGCGCTGCTCAGCCGGCTGGCCGCCGGTGAGTCGGTGTTCATCCAGGGGCCGCCGGGCACCGGCAAGACGACGGTCATCGTCGAGGCCGTCAAGCGCCGGTTGGCGGCCAACCCCGACGAGCGCATCCTGGTGACG
>CATPCA010000226.1 GCA_955652545.1 Candidatus Dormiibacterota bacterium | reverse complement strand
GCCAGGGTGAGCAGGTCGAGCACCAGCACGCGCATCCGCTCGGCCTCGCGGCCCATCGCCTCGAGTGCCGCGTCGAGCGCCGCCGGGTCTGGGGTGGCACCGCGACGGATCACGTCGATGTACCCCTTGAGCGCGGTCAACGGGGTGCGCAATTCGTGCGACGCATCGGCGATGAACCGTCGGGTGCGCTCCTCGGACGCCTGCTGGGCAGCGAACGACGACTCGATGCGCGCGGCCATGTCGTCAAACGAGCGAGCCAGGACGCCGATCTCGTCGTCTCGATTCGCCACGCCGCTGCGGGCGCGAAGGTCGCCGTCGGCGAGACGCCGAGATGTTGCGGTGAGGCGGTGCAGAGGACGCAGCGCGCGGCCGGTGAGCAGCAGGCCGGCGAGCAAAGCCACCAGCAGAGCAATGGCGCTTCCCACGGCGAGGAGGGTGAGCTCGTCACCGAGGACAGTGTTGAGCGGCGCCATCGACGCGGACAGCTGCGCGACGCCGCACACATCGCCGCCGGATACGCCCCGCCGCACCGGGAAGCCAACCACCAGTTGGTCCTGGCCGCCCGCGCCGGCGACCACCTCGGGATCACTGCGCGTGCCGCTCTGTGCCATCTGCAGCCCGGCGGGAGCGAGGTGGGGCAGGTCGTTGCCGGCCGGTGCCTGGGCGGTGGCATGGAGACTGCGGTCGTAGACGATGACGGCGACCGTATGCCCCGACACAGTCGCGACGGTGGTGGCCACGACGCGGCCGACCAGGTCGACGCCGGCGTCGGTGGTGCAGAGCACGCGAGCACCGCGCGCCGGCGCGGTGGAGCGGGCGATCAGGGCGCGTGCGGTGGTCATGTCGCCCTGCAGCGCGGCGACGCGCGCCGATATGAGGCTCCGGCGCAGCGAGACGTACTGATACAGGCCGAAGCCCGCGAGCAGCATGGCGAGCAGCGCGACATAGGCGAGCGTGAGCCGCCAGCGCACGCTGCGCAGGAAGGCGAGGCGCCCGGGTGAGCGGTTCGTGGCTCAGCCCTCGGGTGTGGCCGGCGCTGTGATGCCGCGCAACCGGTAGCCGACGCCACGCACTGTCTGGATGCGTTCGTGCGTGGCATCCTCGAGCTTCTGGCGCAGGTAGCGGACGTACACCTCGACGTTGTTCTCGTCGCCGAAGAAGTTGAAGCCCCAGACCTCGTCGAGGATGCGCTGCCGCGGCAGCACCTGCTCGGCGTTGACGGCCAGGTAGTGAAGCAGGTCGAACTCGCGTGCGGAGAGACTCACGGAGCGTTTGCCGATGGTGACCTCGCGCGTGGCCGTGTTGATCGCGAGATCGCCGGCGCGCACGATGCGTGACAGCGCCGGGTTGCGCCGGCGCAGCACCGCGCGGATGCGAGCGAGCAGCTCACCGAAGTCGAAAGGCTTGACCAGGTAGTCGTCCGCGCCGAGCTCCAGTCCCTGGATGCGGTCGCCGGTCTCGTCGCGTGCGCTGAGGATGATGACCCCGCGGCTGCGGTCGCCGGCGATCGCCTTGCACATCTCCCAGCCGTCCATGCGCGGCATCATCAGGTCGACGATCACGAGATGCGGCTTGAACTCGTCGACAGCGCGCAGGCCGGCGCGCCCGTCAGCGGCGGTCTGGACCTCGAAGCCCTCGTGGCGCAGGCCGAGAGAGATGAAATCGCGAATGCTGGTCTCGTCATCGACCACCAGCACCCGAGTGGTCTCGATCACGCGTTCGAGTATAGGAGCGCTCCGTTCGGCCACCCGTGAGTTCGCAGCGCTTCTCAGCAGATTCTCAACCGCTTCCACCACGGCGGGGCTGGGGGCGCCGCGTAGACTTGCGTGCGACGTGTCGTCCCAGCTGCTCCGCCGTGTCCGTCGCCCCGGCCCGCTGGTGGCCATTTCGCTGGCGTACCTGGTGGCCGTCGCCGGCATCCTGATCTGGCGCGGCATCAGCGTATCACCGGATTACCTGTTGTTCCTGCTGATCCCGGTCGCCGTGCTGAGCGGCCGTTTTCTCGGGTTTCTCCGCGACTGGGTGCCCTTCGTGGTGATCTTCCTCGGCTGGGAGTTCATGCGCGCGGTGGCACCCAACGCCGGGTTCGCCCCACACGTCGCCGACCTCGCTCACCTCGAGTCCGGACTGTTCGGCGGTCACGTGCCGACCGCTGTGCTGCAGCAGGCCCTCGATGCAGGCACCAGCGGTCGCGTCATCGAGTACGCGGCGACGGTGGTGTACTTCGGGCACTTCGCCTTTCCCTTCGCGATCGGCATGGTGCTCTGGCTGGTCGACAGAGTCCAGTTCGTCCGGTTCACGACGGCGTTGATGGGGATGGCGCTGGTCGCGTTCGTGATCTTCCTGCTGGTGCCGACGGCGCCCCCCTGGTACGCCGAGCAACAGGGTGTGATCGGCGGCTTCCGTCGCATCATCGGCACCACCCTGCCCAGCGCTGTGAGCCGCTACTACAACGGCCTCAATCCCAACCCCGTCGCCGCGTTTCCCTCGCTGCACGCGGCGTTCCCGTTCCTCGGTTTCCTCGCCCTGCGCCGCGTGTACCCGCGTGCCGCGTGGCTGGCGTTCGTGTGGTGCATCCTGGTGTGGTTCAGCGTTGTCTTCCTCGGCGAGCACTATGTCGTGGATGTGATCGCCGGCGTGGCGCTCGCCGGCCTGTCGTGGTGGGTGATGATGAAGGTGGCGGTGCCTCGCGTCGGTGTCCTGCAGTCGCGCATGTCGGGCGAGGTGCCGGCGAAACCGGACCCGGAGAGGGCGGTTGCCTGAGGCCGCCAGGGCGCAGCGCGTCGTGCTGCCACCTGGGCTTTCCGCCGCCGAGGTCCACGCGCACACGCTCGCCAGCGACGGCATGGTGACCGCACCTGACCTGGTTCGAGCGGCGGCGGCGATCGGGCTCTCGGCGGTATGCGTGACCGACCACGACACCATCCCTGACCTGTCAGAGGCCACGGAGGTGGGCGCGGCGCTGGGCGTCGACGTGGTGCGCGGTGAGGAGGTGACCTGCGTGTTCCCGCCGGGAACGCACATCGTGGGGTTGTTCATCGAGAGGCAGATCCGCATGCACATGTCGGTCGCCGACACCGTCGACGCCATCCACGACCACGGTGGCCTGGCGCTGGTGGCGCACCCGTTCATGCCGACGTACTTCGCTTCGATGTCGCAGGGACGGCTTGATCGGCTGCTCAGCAGCCGGCGCGTCGACGGCATCGAGCTGCGGCACACAGCGCCGGTGTTGCCGGGAACGTGGAAGCGCCTCGACGAGTACTACGCAGCGCACCGTGAGCAGCTCGGGGCCGCGGTGGGAGCGGGTGACAGCCACTTCGGCGCCGGCGACGTCGGCCGGGTGGTCACGGTGTTCGACGGTCGCGGCGCCAAGGGGCTGCGAGCTGCACTGGAGGCTCGCACCACGTCGCCGCTGGCCGGGATCACGCCGGCGCCGCCGGGCTGGCGGGCGCGGCTCGGCCAGCAGCAGAGGGCGATGATTTGGCTCTCGTACCAGCGCCGGACGGGCCGCGTCGGCAGCGGCGCCGGCCCGTCCCGCGAGCGCGACGGTTCGCGGGCCTGAAGGGGCCGCCCGGTAGAATCTGGCGCCGGGCCCGCGTAGCTCAGTTGGTCAGAGCAGGGGACTCTTAATCCCTTTGTCACAGGTTCGAATCCTGTCGCGGGTACCACCGGTTTTGAATTCCAGGACCGCGCTCCTGACGGTTTTGACCCCTAACCTGACCCCTACCGGGCATCGCCTCCGGTGCGGCGGCTGCCTTGGTCCTACGCGGCAGCAGGCTTGGTGAAGACGAACAGGTTGTTCAGGAACAGTTCGAAATGCCGTCGCGCGGTGAGAGTGAATCCCGCCTTCTCGAACAGCGGCCCGGTGTCCGCGGCGTGGAACCCGTGATGTTCTTCGAGGTGCATGGTGTCACGGTCGCTGAGGCCAACCTGCTGAATGACATGAAGGATCGGGTCCACGGCACGCGACGGGACGGTCATCACGAGGCGGCCTTTCGGCCGTAGATGACGAAAACAGGCGACCGCCATCGCGTCCTGCTGCTTGGGCGTGAGGTGTTCGAGGACAGCAAGTCCCACGATGACGTCGAAAGGTTCGCCGTCGTGCTCGTAGTCATCGGGATAGAGGCCCTTGACGAAGCGGAACTTGCCATCGTCGCTCTTCGGGGCATCCGGATCGATGCCCACACCACCGCTGATCGTACCGTTGAGCGATCGGAAGAGCGCGCCGTCACAGCAGCCGATGTCGAGTACCCGTGCACCCGCCGGGATGTACGGTCGCGCCTTCTCCAGGCGAACGCGTTGACCGTACCGCTCGAGCCAAGTCAACCTCGCTTCTCCCCGAACTGCGGGCGTCGGCTACAGGCCGACATTGTGGGCGACTCTACCCGCCCGTGCGACACCGTGGTCCGCCACCCCGAGACCGGCGCGCGCGCTCCGCCCCGGCGAGTCTGCAGGCAGGGCTGTCATGAGGGCGATCCCCTTCAGCCCCACATTGGCCCGCCCCGGCACATCGCCGAGGTCAACTCGCTCCCGAAGGAGCTTCTCGCGACCCATGCACAGCGCCGACGCAGTCAGTGGACCGTGCTGACCGCGGTGTAGATCGCGACGATGAACAGGATGTTGATGATCAGCGCGACTCCGCCGCACACGATGCCGGCGATCGACATCCCCTTGCCCGCGCCGTACAACCGGTTGGAACGGCTGAGGCCCACCGCGCCGAGAACAACGCCGATCACTCCGAGGATCAGCCCGACGTACGGAAACCAGAGCAAGACTGCTGCGACGATGCCGACAACCCCGCCCGCGGTTCCGACGCCATTCGACGGTCGCATCGCCTGCGCGTACTGACCGGTCATGAACTGCGTCCCGGGCGGGGACATCGGGTTGTACGCCTGCGGATAGGACCCCGGGTACGGCGGCTGACCGGGCGGCGGCGGAGTCTGCGGCATCGGCGGCGGGGGTGGCTGGAGCGGAGGAGTCGGCGGAGGCTGGTCGGGCACGTCGACGCCACTGTAGGCGCGCGAGCCGACTGCCGTCCACTGATCGTGATCCGTGAGCGGGGCACTACAGTTGGGTGATGACTGAACGGCTGACCGGAACTGTGGCCCTGGTCACCGGCGCCTCGAGTGGGATCGGTGAGGCCACCGCTGTTGCACTTGCCGAGCACGGGGCGAGCGTGGTGCTGGTGGCTCGCCGCCGTGAGCGCCTCGACGCGCTCGCCGCACGTATCGGCGAGGCGGGCGGGACGACTCTCGTGCTCGACACCGATGTCACGGTCGAAGCGAAGGCGCGTGATGCCGTCAGCCGTACTGTCGATGAGCTCGGCCGGCTCGACGTCCTCATCAACAACGCGGGCGTGATGCTGCTCGGCAGGGTGGAGGGCGCTGACGTATCGCAATGGCGCCAGATGCTCGACATCAACGTCGCAGCGTTGATGATCCTGACTCACGCGGCGCTGCCGCACCTCCTCGCCGCCGCCGAGCAGCAACCTCGGCAGCTCGCCGACATCGTCAACATCAGCAGCGTCGCCGGGCGCGTGGCGCGCCAGGGCAGCGCGGCGTACAACGCCAGCAAGTGGGCGGTGAACGCGTTCAGCGAGGCGCTCCGCCAGGAGGTGACCGGGCGTCATGTGCGGGTCGGTCTGGTCGAACCCGGTGCGGTGGACACGGAGCTCGCCTCCCACAACACCGACCCGGAGGTGATCGCCCGCATGCAGCAGCGCTTCGGATCGCTTGAGCGAATGACCGCCGAGGACATCGCCGAGGTGATCCTCTTCATGGTGACCCGGCCGCGGCGAGTCGCGCTCAACGAGGTGCTGGTGCGGCCCACTGAGCAGGCGGACTGATCGCGCCGTGCTGCCTCGGAGGCGCCGAACGTAGACTGGCCCGGGCGCCGGGGTTGCGAGCGCCGTTTGCGGAGGGCTGGCAACGGAACTGCTGCTGAGCGGGCAGCGCAGCGAGCTGGGCCACGCAGTCGCGCGCCATTGGGCACGCAGCCGCCAGGGAGGTCGCGGACGCACCCTGGTCAACGTCGCGCTTCAGACGCCGAACACCCTGCTCCACGACGGACACGCGTGGAAACCCAACGCCGCCGACCACATCATCGGCTCGACGCGCCGCGCCCTCGCCGAGGCGGCGCGACAGCGCTGCGGGTTCCTGGTGCACGCCAGCTACGCGTTCCTCCGGTCCGCGGAGGCCGGCGGTAAGGTCGGCGACTGGCTGCAGTCGATCGTGGACGCCGCGCTCGAGGCGGAGTACCTGGTGATGGAGAGTGGCCGCCGCGCCACAGTCCTGCGGCTCGGCTACCTGTATGGGCCGGATTCGCGTGACCTGCGCGCATATCGACTCGCTTTTCGCCTCGGCCGCCCCTACTGGGCGGGCCCACGCCACAACCTCCAGTACTTCCTGCACACCGACGACGCGGCGCGCGCCCTGCTCCGCGCCGCCACCTCGCGCCCCGTCGGACCGCTGCTGTACGCGACCGACGACACTCCGGCGTCGTTCGCCGACTTCATGGACCGCTTCGCTCGCGGCGTCGGGCGCCGCCGTCCCCTCCACCTGCCGGACATCACGCGCCAATTGGTGCGCGCGGTGGTGCACGAGCCTCACCAGCAGATGGTCGATCTCGCCGCCGACGGCCGGACCGCGCCCCGCCTGCCCGGTTTCACTCCGCGTTACCCGGATTACCGCGCTGGCCTCGACCAGGTCTTCGAAGCCTGGCAGGAGAAGCGGTGACCGACAATCGGGCGGGCGAGTGCATCGCGCCGCCGCGCGCGCTGCCCGCCGTGGTGTTCGCCGCCGGCGCGGGATCGCTGGCCACGGAGATCTGCGCATCGCGGTTGCTGGCCCCGTTCTTCGGCAACACCACGGTGGTGTGGGCCAACGTCATCGGGCTGATCCTGGTGTATCTCGCGGTTGGCTACTGGCTCGGCGGACGGGTGGCCGACCGCCACCCGAGCCCGCGAGTGCTCGGCGGAATCCTGCTCGTCGCCGCAGCCGCGATCACGGTGCTGCCGTTCATCGCGCACCCGTTCCTGCAGCTGGCGTTGCAGGGGTTCAACGCGCTCAGCATCGGCGTCGTCGCCGGATCCTTCTTCGCCACGCTGCTGCTGTTCAGCGTCCCGGTGTCGCTGCTCGGCATGGTGTCGCCGTTCGCGGTGCGGTTGGCGGTGCGCGACGTGCGGACGGCGGGCAGCGTCAGCGGACGTCTGAGCTCGCTCGCAACCCTCGGGGCGATCGTGGGCACGTTCGTCCCCGCGCTCGTGCTCATCCCCGCTATCGGCACCCAGCGCACCCTGCTCGGCGCCGCGCTGCTGGTCAGCGTCGCCGCCGTGCCGCTCCTGCCGCGACGGGCGCCGATCGTCGCGCTCGTTGTTGCCGGTCTGATGCTGATCCCGCCGGGCGCAGTGAAACCGGTGGCCGGGGCGGTGCTCGAGAAGGAGACGCAGTACCAGTACGTGCAGGTCGTCAAAACGCCCGACGGACGCACCGCGGTTCGCCTCGACGACGGCCTCGCCGACCAGTCCGTTTACCGTCCCGGCACCGTGCTCACCGGGGGCGAGTGGGACATGCCGCTGATCCTCCCACCGCTGCTCGACCACCCCATGCGCCGCGCGCTGATCATCGGCAACGCCGGCGGCACCATGGCGCGCGCTCTCGTCCACGAGTACCCGGGGGTGCAGATCGACGGCGTCGAGCCCGACCCGGCGGTGACCGAGATCGGACGCCAGGTGATGGGCATGGGCGCCGTCGCCGGGCTGCACGTGTTCGAGGCGGACGGCCGCGCCTTCCTGGAAACGACGTCCTCGCGGTACGACCTGATCATCGTCGACGCATACCGTCAGGCCTACGTGCCGTTCTGGCTGGTGACCCGCGAGTTCTTCGACCTCGCCCGCGCCCACCTCGCCGGCGGCGGGGCTATCGCGTTCAACATGGCCAAGGTTCCCGGTGACGACCGGCTCGGCCAGGCGGTGAGCGGCACCCTGGCGACCGTCTTTCCCGACGTCCGCGTCTGGCCTGCGATGAGCTTCAACGAGCTGGTGCTCGGCTTCGACCGCGCGATGTCCCAGAGCACGCTGAGCGCCCGGCTCGCCACCCTGCCAACCGAGCTGCGCTCTCTGATCCCCCTGGTGTCGCGCCAGCTGGTGACCGTGGAGCCGGCCGGCGACCCCCTCACCGACGACCACGCGCCTGTGGAGTGGCTCACCGACCGCGCCCTGCTGGAGGAGATCGCCGCAGGTGGTCACTTCAGCGAGTCACTGCTGCCCACCAAGCCGTGAAACCGGCCCGGCTGCGCGGGCCGCTGTGGCGGTTCTTCGACGAGCGCCACCCCCGCGGCGGGCGCGTCAAGGCGTGGCTTTTCCTGACCCACCCCGGCCCTTCCCTCCTGGTCACCGCGGTGACGGTGGCGGCAGCCGGCCTGCTGACCCGGCGGCTGCCCAGTGAGCGCACCGCTGTCGGCGTGGTGCTGGTGATGCTGCCCGCGCAGCTGGCCATCGGGGTGCTCAACGACTGGGCTGACGTCGCCAGCGACCGGGTCAGCAAGCCGTTCAAACCGATCGCCCGCGGCCTTGTACGACGCCACCAAGCCGCCGTGCTCGCCACGCTGCTGCTCGCGGTCTCTCTGGGCACTGGGGCATGGCTGGGCGCCGATGTGCTCCTCGTCGCATTGCTCGGCGCGGCGGCCGGGGTGGCGTACGACCTGGCGTTGAAGCGCACTCCCCTCGCCCTGCTGGCGTGGTGGGCCGGGTTCACCACGGTGCCTCTTCTTGCCATGGTGATGACCGGGCGGCTTCGCGGCGGTGTCGAGACGGTCCCGCTGGCCGGCCTGCTCGCCGCGGCACTTCTTATCGCCAACGGACTTCCCGACATCGATGGCGACCGGCTGGCCGGGGAACGCACCCTGCCCGTCGTCCTCGGCCTGCGCGCTTCCCGGTGGGTCCTGAGCGCCGCCATGCTGGCCGCGTGCGTGTCCGTGCTCGCGCTCTTCGCGCCGCTGGGGCAGGGTGGCCAAGCCCTCGTCGCCGCAGCGCTGTTCGCCGCCGGCGCCGGCGTCGGGCTGCTGCCCGCGCGGACGCGGCGCCTCTCCTTCCCGATCCTGGCGCTCTGCGTCGCCGCAGCCACGGTCAGCTGGCTGGCGGCGCTGCCTGTCCCTGCGAGCTGAGCGCCCGCTCGAACTCAGCGAGGTCGGAGTCGCTGAAGAGCGCAAAGGTGATCTGGCGCACCGGTGTGTCCTTCGCCGCCAGCGCGGCTCGCGCCTCCTCGACGGCGATCGGGGCGGCGATCGCAATGGGGAAGCCGTAGATCCCGGTGCTGATCGAGGGGCTCACCACCGTGGCCGCGCCGTTCTCGGCGGCAAGCGCGAACGCGCTTCGGTAGGCTGAGCTCAGCTGATCGCGCTCACCGTGGTCGCCGTCGCGCCAGCGTGGTCCCACCGCATGGATGACGTGACGCGCCGGAAGCCGGCCCGCCCCAGTGATGACCGCCGACCCGGTCGCACAGCCGTCGTAGCGCTTGGTGAGCTCGGCCATGATCTCCTTCCCGCCGGCCCGGTGGATGGCACCATCGACGCCGCCGCCGCCGGCGAGGTGGCTGTTGGCCGCGTTGACCATGGCGTCGGCGGGCACGGACGTGATGTCGGCGCGGATGGCGCGTACTCCCACTCGGACGATGCTAGGTCACCGGTCCAGCGCGGGTGGGTAGAGTGCCGTGCATGGTCACCGACACGAGCAGTGATGGTGCGATCGCGCCCGACGTCGACGCGGAGCACCCCGAGAGCGAGAACTGGATCTGGATCGGCCAGCACCGGCCACCGGTACCGCGGGCGCTCATGACCCTGATGTCGTCGGGCTGGGCGCCGAGCGACACCGGCGAGGTGCCGCGTCACCCGGCCGCCGACAACTTCGCCGCGCGACGGGCGGCGCTGTCGGAGCAGTTCCGCGGCCGCAACGTGGTCATCCCCACCGGCCCGCTCAAGGTGCGCTCCAACGACGTCGACTACCGCTTTCGCCCCGGTACCGACTTCTTCTGGCTGTCCGGCGGCATGGAGCCGGACGCGGTGCTCGTCATGGAAGCCGACGGCGACGGGCACCGCACCACCCTCTTCGTGGAGCCGCGCAGTGATCGCTCCACGCACCACTTCTTCACGGACGCACGCTACGGCGAGTTCTGGACCGGCCCGCGCATGGGCCTCGCTGAGACCACCGCGCACCTCGGCGTCGCCACCGCACCGCTCCGCGACCTCGACGAGCAGCTCGGCCGACTCGCCACCGCCGAGACGGTGACAGTTGGCGACGTCGACCCGCGCATCGACGTCGCCCTACCCGGCGGTGCGACCGACGATGCGCTGGCAACCGCACTGGCGGAGATGCGCCTGGCCAAGGACCCTTTCGAGGTGGCCATGCTGGAGCAGGCGGTCGAGTCGACGATCCGCGGCTTTGAGGACGTCGTCAAAGCTCTGCCCGACGTGCTCGAAAACGGTGAGCGTGTCGTCGAGGGCGTCTTCAACGCGCGCGCCCGGCTCGAAGGCAACGATGTCGGCTACGACACCATCGCCGCGTCGGGCGCGCACGCCACCTTCCTGCACTGGACGCGCAACGACGGCCA
Source organism: Candidatus Dormiibacterota bacterium (assembly GCA_955652545.1). Next base: position 822 of record CATPCA010000226.1, on the reverse strand, counting down.
GGTCGAGTACGGCGACATGCTGCTGCTCGACGCCGGGGTGGAGTGCCGCCAGCTCTACACCGCCGACGTCACCCGCACCATCCCCGTGTCAGGCCGGTACACCGCCGAGCAGCGCGAGATCTACCAGATCGTGCTCGACGCCCAGAACGCGGCCATCGACGAGGTCAAGCCGGGCGCGGATTTCATGGCGCCGCACCGCGCGGCCATGCGCGTGCTCGCCGAGGGACTGCATCGACTCGGCATCCTCGAAGTGGAGGCTGACGTGGCGGTGCGCCGTGACCAGCAGCTGCACCGCCGCTGGACCATCCACGGCACCAGCCACATGCTCGGCCTCGACGTGCACGACTGCGCCAACGCGCGCGACGAGCACTACCACGGCGAGCTCAAGCCGGGCTACGTGCTCACCGTCGAGCCCGGCCTCTACTTCCAGCCCGACGACCTCACCGTGCCCGAACGCTACCGCGGCATCGGCGTGCGCATCGAGGACGACGTGCTGGTAACCAACGATGGACACCGCGTGCTCTCCGAAGCCCTACCGCGCGCCCCAGACGACATCGAGGCGTGGATCGCGCGCCTGTCGCAAGCGGAGTCGAAAGGCACCGCCTGACCTTAGGGGAGGGGCGGAGGCTCACAGGTGCCGAAGGGAATGTGCCGAGCAGCGTAGAGATCCGCCCGCGCAGCGGGCGAGCTCGAAGCGCGCGCGAGACTTTGACCGCAGGCGCCTGTGGGCCTCCGCCCCTCCCCTAAGGTCAGGCGGTGCCTTTCGACTCCGCTTGCGACAGGCGCGCGATCCACGCCTCGATGTCGTCTGGGGCGCGCGGT
>CATPCA010000225.1 GCA_955652545.1 Candidatus Dormiibacterota bacterium | reverse complement strand
TCGTCTGCCGCCGCGGCGTCATCGACGGCATCGAGTTCCGGCCGGTGGGCTTCAAGGTCCTGCTCGAGCTGCTGGTCTGCGTCCCGGGGCTGCGCGTGCGCGACGTGCCGCTGGAGTTCGCGTCGCGGACGGCGGGGTCCAGCAAGGCGAGCCTCCGCCAGGGGCTCCTCTTCCTCGGCCACCTCCGCTCCCTCTTCGTCGACGTCCAGGGCTCGGCCCGGCGCTGGAAGTTCGGCCTGGTCGGGCTCAGTGGGCTCGCCATCCTTCTCCCGCTGGTCGCCGTTCTCACCGGGGTGGCCGGCCTGCCCGCCCTGGCCGCATTCCTTCCCGCCTACCTGCCCAGCCTGGTCTGGAACACCGCGCTCAACCGCAGTTGGACGTTCGCCGACCAGCGCCACGGCATCGGCGAGGGCACCGCCCGCTACCTCGAGCGCGCCGTCCTGTCCGGCGCCGCCATGTTCGCCGTCTATGCCGGTCTGCTCGCCGGCCATGTCGCGCCCGTCCTCGCGGCCTTGGGCGGAGCGGTGGTGGCGATGGCCGTGAACGCCGCCGGCAACCATGCGGCTGTCCACCGCCGCCCGAGGCTGTGGGGGGCGGTGGCGACCAGCTCGGGCGTCCAGGCGGCGCTGGCCCGGATCACCCAGGAGGTGGGCGCGGATCGCTCGTACGTGCTGCCGCCCTCGGGGGCGGCGCCCGCGGCCCTCCCGCCCGGCACCGTCGAGCGGGTCGTCAGCCGGCGGCGCGCCGTCCTCTTCACCGAGTCCGCCAGCCACCGCACCCAGCGCCGGTCCAACATCGACGTCGGCTCGACGCTGGTGGCGCCGATCGTCGACGGCGGCGTGGTCAGGGGCGTCCTGGTCTGCGAGCGTCTCGCCCACCACCCGTTCGAGCCCGGCGACCTCGAGGCTGTCATGGCCGCGGCGCCCGCGCTGGGCGGGCTGATCGCGGACGGCGCCGCCGGCGACTCCGGGCGCCGTCCCGGACTTCTGCCCGGCACCATCAAGATCTAGCTGTTGTGCCAACGGACCTCTACGCACAGGACCTAGGGTTGCGCACGGTAGTTCCAAAACCGCGGCAGCAGCGCGCAGAGAACGGCGGTGCCGAGCACGCAGAGCGCGCCTCCGCTGACCACCGAGGCGCGCACACCGGCGAGGGAACCGACGATCCCTGACTCGAGGTTGCCCAGCGCCGGCCCGGACGAGTAGCTGATCATCTCGATGCCGGCGAGCCGCCCGCGCATGGCGTCGGGGATGGTCTGGTTCCACAGCGTGGAGCGGAACAACCCACTGATCATGTCGGCGGCTCCGGCCGCGACGAGGGCGACGAGAGCGATCCACAACGCCGGGGCCAGGCCGAAGCCGATGATCGCGACGCCCCAGGCCGCCGCCGCGAAACCGATCGCCCGTCCGTGGTGGCGCACCGCTCGGGTCCAACCGCTGGTGACGCTGGCCAGGAGCGAACCGACCGACGGTGCCGTGTAGAGCACCCCCAGCACCGCCGGGCCGCCGAACGTGGCGGCGATCTGTGGGAAGAGGGCCATCGGCATGCCGAAGAACATCGCGTTCATGTCGACCAGGTAGGAACCGAGCAGATCCTGGCGGTGTGATGCGAAGCGCAGACCGGCGAGCAGGGAGGCAAAGCTCACCCGCTGAGCTCCCGGCGGCGGGGGCACCGCACGCATCAGCGACAGCGCCAGCAATGAGGCGGCGAACGACGCGACGTCGACGCCATACGTGACCGGCAGTCCCACGGTGGCGATGAGCACGCCTGCCACCGGTGGGCCGAGGACCTGACCGAGGTTGCCTCGCAGCGACTCGAGCGCCGCCGCGGCCGAGAGTCGCTCGCGCGCCACCAGGCGCGGCACCATGGCATCCAGGGACGGGCGCTGCAGCGCGTCGATGCCGGCCGCGATCCCCACGCTGACAAACAGCACCCAGAGTTGCGGGTGCGGCAGCGCTGCGTTGATCACGAGAACGCCGGTGACCGCGCAGAGGCTCGCCTCGGTGATGCGCACCATGCGTCGCCTGTCGATCGCATCGGCGAGCGCGCCTCCGACGAACGACATCACCAGGATCGGCAGCAGCTCGGCGACGCTCACAAGGCCGACGACCAGGGACGATCGGCTCAGCGCGTACGCCTGGTACGGGACCGCGACGTAGGTGATCATGCTGCCCGCGAACGACACCCCCTGCCCGATGAAGAGGAGGCGGAAGTCGCGGTTGTCCCGCAGCGGCGACACGTCGACAGCAACCGACGAGACCGCCCGGCGGAGCGTGGAGCGACGCGCCCCGGCATCGTCGACGGGGGGCTGCGTGTCCCGCAACGGGTCGGGCGATGCCCGCATGCGCGGAGGTGGGAGCTCTGACACGGGGCGACTCTTGCGAGACGCCTCGGGCAATGTCGAGTCATCTGTCGCGGTTTGACGCCGGCAACCCGGGCCAGCCATCCTCGGGGGATGAGGATCGCCACCTGGAACGTGAACTCGCTCGCCGCACGCATGCCCCGCGTCATCGACTGGCTGGGGAGCAACCGGCCCGACGTGCTCTGCCTGCAGGAGACCAAGATCAGCGACGCGGCATTCGCGCGCGAAGAGTTCGCTGCGCTTGGGTACGAGGTCGCCACCCATGGCGCCGGTCAATGGAACGGCGTGGCTCTCGTGTCATCCGTCGGCCTGGACGACGTCAGCCGCGGTTTTGCCGGCGAGCCAGGATTCCCTGAGGTGGAGGCGCGCGCCGTCGCGGCAACCTGTGGCGGGGTGCGTGTGTGGTCGCTGTACGTCCCCAATGGACGTGCGCTGAACAGCCCGCACCTCACCTACAAGCTGGAATGGCTCGCCGCCCTACGCGGCGCTCTCGAGTCCGACCTGGCGAGCGGTCGGCCGACCGCGGTCTGCGGGGACTTCAACATCGCGCCCGGTGACGACGACGTGTGGGATCCCGCCGCGTTCGTCGATTCGACGCACACCAGCCCGCCGGAACGCGCTGCGCTGAGCCGTCTGATCGACCTCGGACTGCACGACGTCAGGCCGCGGGCGATCAAGGGCGCGCCCTTCACGTACTGGGACTACCGCGCCGGCAACTTCCACAAGGGCATGGGCATGCGCATCGACCTCGTGCTCCTCGGCAACGGCCTGGCATCGCGCCTCAAGGACGCATACATCGACCGCGACGCTCGCAAGGGCAAGCTGCCTTCGGACCACGCGCCCGTCGTGGTCGACGTGGAGGGAGTGGCAGCCTGACCGAGGCGCTTGTTGAATCTTGTCGCGGCGGCGTGGTCACTGGCCGGCGATGCGCCGGTACCGTCGCACGGCCAGGGGAGCGAACACGAACAGAATCACCACCGCCCAGACGAACGCTCCCCACACGCTGTTCTGTGCAGGCGCACCGAGCCAGAGCGAGCGGATCGCGTCGACGGTCACCGTGAATGGGTTGACGTTGGCGAACGCGCGAAGCGGCGCGGGCATCGACTGCACCGGCACGAAGGCCGACGAGATGAAGGTCAGCGGGAAGACAGCGATGAACCCGAGCGAGTTCGCCGCTTCCGGTGAGGAGACGAGCATGCCGAGCAGTGCGAAGACCCATGAGAAGGCGTAGCCGAACAGGAGCAGCAGCCCGATCC
>CATPCA010000224.1 GCA_955652545.1 Candidatus Dormiibacterota bacterium | reverse complement strand
GTCGCAGCCAGCTCGACCCCCCGGCGAGCAACGCCGACGCCGACGTCACCATCACCGTGCGCCCCGCTGAGCCGGTCGACACCCTGGTCAGCGACCTCGCCAACCATCAGCTGGTCCGCAGCGCGTTCTGGTTCGGCTGGTACGCCAAGCTGCAGGGCCTCCAGTCGAAGCTGGTTGCCGGCAACTTCGTCCTCAACGACGCGATGAGCGCCAGCTACATCGTGCAGCGACTGGAAGGTCCGCCGCAGGTGGCCACGCACCAGTTGCTGCTCACCGAGGGGCTGACCGCCAAGCAGATGGCCGCGAAGGTGGCGGCCGCCGGCTTGGGCATCAGCGCCGCCCAGTACCTGGCCGAGGTGCAATCGGGCACCTTCAGCGAGCCGTTCCTGGGCGGCCGGCCGAGCGGCGCTTCCCTGGAGGGTTTCCTCTTCCCTGACACCTACACCGTCCCCGACCACGCCACCGCCCACGACATCGTGCAGATGCAGCTCGCCGACTTCGCCAACAAGGCGATGCCGCAGCTGACGGGCATGTCGCCGCAGCAGGTGTACGCCGCGGTGACAATTGCCTCGATGATCGAGCGCGAGGCGAAGTTCGCCGTGGACCGCCCGCTCGTGGCCAGCGTCGTCGCCAACCGGCTCGCCGACGGGATGCGCCTGCAGATCGATTCAACCGTCTTGTACGGCCTCGGCCTCACCAGCGGGTCGCTGACACCCGACCAGCTGGCCACCGACACGCCGTACAACACGTACCTTCACGCGGGGCTGCCTCCCACACCCATCGCCAATCCCGGAGCCGGCAGCATCGCCGGCGCGGCGCACCCGGCGAACACGCCGTACCTGTACTACCTCTCCGACTGCAGCGGCCACAACCACTACAGCGTGACCGGCCAGGAGCATGAGCAGCAGGTTCAGCAGTACCTCAGCACACCCTGCGGCACCTGACGTGCGCCGGAGGTTCAACCTCTGCCTGATCGGTGAGGGCATCTCGGCATCGCCGAGCGCCGTCATGCAGGAGGCTGCGCTTCAGGCCAGCGGCCGCGAGGGTTCGTATCAGCTCGTCGACGTCGCCGCCGAGGGCCTGCCCGCCGCCCTCCGTGACCTGCGCACCGGGCGCTGGCACGGCGCCAACGTCACCACGCCGTACAAGTACGCGCTGGCCGCCGCCTGCGATGTGCTCGAGGGCGACGCAGCCAGCGTCGGCGCGGTCAACACCATCACCGTCACCGCCGACGGGCAACTCATCGGTGACAACACCGACGCCACCGGCTTCGAGATGGGCCTGAGCGCACACCGCCTCTGGCCGCTGCCCGGGAGCAAAGCGCTGGTCGTCGGAGCCGGCGGCGTAGCGGCGGCGGTGGTGCTCGCGTTGACCAGGGTGCCGGTCGCCCGCATCACCGTCGTCGCACGGCAGATCAACAGTGCCCGCGCGCTGGTCGAACGCGTCGGTGAGAGCGTCGACTGCGACCTCGCCGTCGCGCTCTGGGACGAGGACTACCTCGAGCGACTGCTGGCCACCGCCGACATCATCGTCAACGCCACGTCAGCGGGGCTCGCCGACATGCCGTTCACGCCCGCACGCTTGCAGACGTCGTGTACGGTCGCCGACGTGCGCTACCGACCTCGGCCCGTCGACCTCGTCGATGCCGCGGTCCAAGCAGGGCTGCGCAGCTGCGACGGCGTCGAGATGCTGCTGCACCAGGGGATGCTGAGCTTTCATCGCTGGACGGGCGACGAGCCGCCCTACCACGCCGCCCGCCTCGCCCTCAACGAGGCTCTTGCCGGGTGAGCGCCGTCGCCGTGGTCATCGCCACGCCGATCGGGGCGGTGGCCGGGCTCGCTGCAGGTTGGCTTTCGTTGTTCCTCGAGCGCATCGAGGGTCTCGAAACCGAGGAACGCGAGGACAGGGACATCTATGAGCGCGACGTCGCGCAGGCACAGCTGAAAGCAACCGAGGCGGGAGAGGACGCCCCGGTTGCCGAGGCCTGGGTGGCCGAGCGCTACGGCTGGACGTGGATCGAGCGGGTCCTGTGCCCTCTCCTCGGGGCAATCGGCTTCGCCGCCTTCGCCGCCCACGAAGCCGTCGACTCCGGGCTGTTCATCCACCTGTTCTGGATCACGGTATTCGTTCAGATCGTCGGTTTCGACCTCAAACACCGGCTGATCCTCAACAGGGTCACCTACCCGGCTATCGTCGTCGCGCTGGGGTTGTCGTTCGTGTCGCCGGGATTGACCATCTGGAGCTCTCTCGCCGGTTGCGTTGCGGTCGGCCTGTTCTTCGTCATCCAGAACCTGGTGTCGCGTGGCAGCATCGGCCTCGGCGACGCCAAGCTCGGTGCGCTCGTCGGCGCCATCTGCGGCATCAGCCTCGACTACAACCACATCGGCGCCGTGTATGCCGTGATCTACGCGATCTTCCTCGGTGGCGGCGTCGCGCTGCTCCTGCTCGTCCTGCGACTGCGCAGCCTCAAGGACCCGATCCCGTACGGACCCTTCCTCTGTGCGGGCGCTGCGATCATCCTGTTCCAGGGTCCCTGAACGGCGCGGCTGCGCGAGGACGCCGGTCGCCACGCTTCTAGAATCGTGGCGTGTTGCGATTCATGACGGCCGGCGAGTCGCACGGTCCGGAGCTCACCGTGATTCTCGACGGTGTCCCCGCCGGCCTGCCGATCGATGCCGCGCGCGACCTCGACCCCGACCTGCGACGCCGTCAGGCAGGCCACGGGCGCGGCAAGCGGCAGCAGATCGAGAGCGACTCCGCCCGCATCACAGCCGGGGTGCGCGGCGGTGTGACGTTGGGCTCCCCGGTGGCGCTCACAGTGGTCAACCGTGACTGGGACAACTGGAAGGGCCCGATGCAGGTCGAGGCGGAGGGTTTCATCAAGAGGTCGGTGACCCGGGTGCGGCCCGGCCACGCCGACCTCGCCGGGATTCTCAAGTACGACCTCGACGACGCGCGTGACGTCCTCGAGCGCGCCTCGGCGCGCGAGACGGCGGCCCGCGTCGCGGCCGGCGCCGTCGCCAGGGCACTGCTGCGCGTCGCGGGCATCTCGGTCACCTCCCACGTGGTCCGCATCGGCGACGTCGTCGCCGCCGAGACCACCGTTGACCAGCGGGTCGTCGAGGATTCGCCGGTGCGTTGCGCGGATTCGGTGTCCGGCGAACGCATGGTGGCCGCCATCGACGCCGCCCGCGCCGCCGGGGACACGCTGGGTGGCACGGCTGTGGTCGCTGGCCACGATGTTGTTGCCGGGCTTGGCAGTTACGTGCAGTGGGACCGCCGCCTCGACGGTCGCATCGCGCAGGCGATGTGCAGCATCCCTTCGGTGAAGGGTGTCGAGCTCGGCGACGCAGTGGCGGCCGCGGCGTTGCCGGGGTCCGCCGTGCACGACCGGCCGGCGTTCAGCGAGCAACGCGGGTTCCATCATCTGAGCAACCGCCAGGGCGGCCTGTCCGGGGGCGTGAGCAATGGGGAGGACGTCTGGGCGCGCGTCCATTTCAAGCCGATCTCGACGCTGCTGAGCCCGCTGCGCAGCGTCGACGTCCACACCGGCGAGGAGACCAACGCGCACTACGAGCGCAGCGACGTCTGCGTGGTGCCGGCAGGCGCCGTGGTGGCCGAGGCCATGCTGGCACTGGTGCTTGCCCATGCACTGCTGGAGAAGTTCGGCGGCGATTCGATCACCGAGCTGCGCCGCAACCTCGACGGCTACCGCGCCACCCTGGATCGGCTGCGGTGACCGCCAGGCACATTGTGCTCGTCGGGCTTCCCGGGTCGGGCAAGTCGACAGTCGCACCGTTGCTCGCGGCGAAGTTGGGGATGAGCGCGGTCGACATCGACACCCAGGTGGAGCGAGGCCTGGGCATGGACGTGCCGCGTGTCTTCGCCGAGCTCGGCGAGGCGCGCTTTCGCACTGAGGAGCGGCGCGCCGTCGAAGCCGCTCTGCAGTCGGAGCGGCCGCTGGTGATCGCCGCCGGCGGCGGCCTGGTGGCCCAGCCCGGGGCGCTCGACCTCCTCAGCCGCCACGCCACGATCGTGCTCCTCGACGCCGGCGACGACGAGCTGCTCACTCGGCTTGGGCCGCAGGCCGGTTTCCGCCCGCTGCTCGCCGACGCACCCGCCAGCGCGCTCCACCACCTCCGCGCTGCGCGCACTGCGGCGCACGGCCATGTCCAGCTGCGCGTCCGCGTCGACGGCATGACCGCAGATGACG
>CATPCA010000223.1 GCA_955652545.1 Candidatus Dormiibacterota bacterium | reverse complement strand
GTCGAGCACGCGGAGGCATTCGCGGTGCTCGGCTGGGACGACCCGGTGACGCGTTCGATGGCCACGTCAGCCGCGGCACCCGTGCGATTCTTCGGCACCGGCGCCGGCATCATCGACGGTGCATCCGTCGAGGGCGCTGACGTCGTCATCGTCGAATCAGGCCGGCATCACCCGGTCATGCCCGTGGCTGACATCCCGCTGTTTGGCGCGCACAACGTTCTCAACGTGCTTGCAGCCACGACGGTGGGCCACGCGGCCGGGGTGCAAGCGCCTGACATCGCCGCCGCGGTCCGCGAGTTCACCGCGGTGCCGCACCGCCTCCAGGTCGTCGCCGATCGTGACGGCATCCTCTGGGTCAATGACAGCAAGGCGACCAACGTCGACTCCGCGGCCCGCGCCCTGGAGTCGTTCGACCGTCCGATCATCTGGATCGGCGGAGGCCACAGCAAGGGCGTCCCTGCCACCGAGCTCGCTGCCACCGTGGCCCGCCACGCGCGGCTGGCGATCCTCAACGGCGACACCGCTGCGGAGCTCGATACGGCCCTGGCAGCGCAGGGATTCGCCTCGCGCGTCGTGGTCGCCGACCAGGCCGCCGCAATCGAGGTTGCCGCCGACCGTGCCGTCGCCGGCGACGTCGTGCTCCTCGCGCCCGGGTACGCCAGCTTCGACCAGTTCACCAGCTTCGAGGAACGGGGGGCCGCGTTCGGCGCTGCCGTTGAGGCGCTGCCGCGCAGCCGGGAGCGGACCTGATGGCGACGCGCGCCCGGCCGCTCGCCGTCCCGGCGCTGCGCCTGCGCCAGACGTTGACCGGTGGCCGTGCACTCAGCCTCGGCGGCGTCGACGGCTGGTTGCTCACCGACATCGCGGCGCTGTGCGCCTTCGGCCTGGTGATGGTGTACAGCGCCAGTGAGGCGCTCGGATACCTGTGGTTCGAGAACGCCAACTACTTCTTCGAGCGGCAGGTCATCGGCATGGCGCTCGGGGTGACCATGCTGGTCATCCTCGCTCGCACCGACTACCACCGGTTCCGTCGCCTGACGCCGGTGGTGGGCCTGTGCATGGTCGCGCTGCTTGTCCTGGTACTGCTTCCGCATTTCGGCACCGAGGCCAACGGCGCCAGGCGCTGGTTCACCGTCGGACCGCTGTCGGTGCAACCGTCGGCGGTCGCGATCCTCGTGTCGATTCTGTTCTTCTCCAGGTGGCTCTGCGATCGCGCCCCGGCGGTGCGCACCTTTCGCGGGGTGCGCGACTACGGACTGCTCGTCGGCGTGCTGCTGGCGCTCGTCCTCCTCGAACGCGACTTCGGCAGCACCATCATCATCGCGGGCACCGCCATCGCCCTGCTCGCGCTTGGCGGAGTCCGCAAGCGCCACCTGCTGGTGCTGCTCGGCGTGGTGATGGTCGGCGGCTATCTGCTGGTCATGCTGGTGGCGTACCGGTCGAGCCGGCTCACCAACTTCACTCATCCGTGCGACGACCCGCTGACCACCGGCTTCCAGGCATGCCAGGCCCTCTACGCGCTGGGCAGCGGCGGATTCGCCGGGGTTGGGCTGGGCAACTCCGTGCAGAAGTACCAGTGGTTGCCTGAAGCCCACACCGACTTCATCTTCGCCATCGTCGGCGAGGAGCTCGGCCTGCTCGGAACTGTTTCCGTGGTCCTGGCGTTCATGCTCCTGCTGTGGCGCGGTGTCCGCGCGTCGTTGCGCGCCCCCGACGCCTACGGGGCATTGCTCGCCGGAGGTATCACCGCGTGGATCGGCATCCAGGCCTTTGTCAACATCGGCGCCGTCACCGGTGTGATCCCGACCACCGGCGTCCCCCTGCCTTTCATCAGCTACGGTGGAACCTCACTGGCCGTGACGCTCGCGGGGGTCGGCATCCTCTGCAATGTGTCGGCGCAGGGCCGCAGACAGGGAGTGATGTTGCGTGCGCACGTTGATCGCCGGAGGCGGGACAGGTGGTCACCTGACACCGGTCCTCGCCGTCGCCCAGGAGTTGCGCCGGACTGATCCCGGTGGCGAGGTGCTCATCGTGGGGCGGCGCGGTGGCGTGGCTGAAGGGCTGGTAACGTCCGCCGGCTTCCGCCTCGAGACCCTGCGCATCTCAGGCCTGGATGCAGGCAGCGCCGCCAGCCTCGTTCGGTTCACCGCGCAGCTGCCTGCGGCGGTCGCCGCCGCGCGCCGCATCATCCGGGGCTTCCATGCCGACGTGGTCGTCGGGGGCGCCGGCTATGTCAGCGTGCCCGTGGTGATCGCGGCGCGGACGCTGCGGGTGCCGGTCGCGCTGCTCGAGCAGAATGCGCTGCCCGGGCGGGCCACTCGCATGCTGGCGCGGCGCAGCCGCCTGGTCGCGGCTTCGTACGAGGAGACGGCGGCACACCTGCGCGGCGCGCGGGTTGTCAATACCGGTAACCCGATTCGCGCCGAGGTGCTGGCCGCGCCCCCGCAACCGCTCGGCGACCGCTGCGAGCAGGTGCTGGTGATGGGCGGCTCCCAGGGCGCGCGGCGGATCAACCGCGCGGTGGCCGGTTGCATCGGCGCCCTCCTCGAAACGTACCCGTGGTTGCGCGTCACCCATCAGACGGGCAGCCTCGACGTCGACGAGATGAACGCCGCCGCACGAGCTGTCGCGCCCGAAACGCGCGCGCGTTGGACGCGCAGTGCGTTCATCGACGACGTTGGTGCGGCGATCGCCGGTGCAGACGTCGTGCTGATGCGAGCGGGAGGCTCGTCGCTCGCTGAATGTGCAGCCATGGGACGCCCGATGATCCTCGTGCCCTATCCGCACGCCGGTGATCACCAGCGCTTCAACGCAGCCCCCTACGTCGACGCCGGCGCGGCGCGGCTTGTCCCCGACGCGCAGTGCGAACCTGCCCGAATCGAGCGCGAGCTGAGTGCCCTGATCGATGACCCGGAGTCGTGGCGGCGAATGGCCGCGGCTTCCGAGGGACTGGGCCGGCGTGATGCAGCCGCCCAGGTGGTCGGCCTGCTGCGCGAGCTCAGCGGTGCTCCGGAGAGAATTCACGCGTGAGCGGCCACGTCCACTTCCTCGGCATCTGCGGGTACGCGGTGAGCGGCGCCGCTCTGGTCGCCCGCGAACAGGGATGGCGGGTGTCGGGTTCCGACGACCAGGCATACCCTCCGACAACCGACATCCTCACCGCCGCCGGTGTCGATTGGGTGGACGGCAGCGACGCCGCCAACCTGGAGCGGTGGGGTGTGCCCGACCTGGTCGTGGTCGGCAACCAGACACGCGCCACCAACCCCGAGTGGCTGGCGGCCCGCGACCGCGGGTTGCCGGTGTGCAGCGAGATCGAGTTCTACCTGCGGCTGACAGCCGACCGCCACCGCATCGCCGTGTGCGGGACGCACGGCAAGACCACGACGGCGTCGCTGCTCGCCCACATGCTCGATGCCAGTGGGATGAACCCCGGCTTTCGGCTCGGCTCGACCTCGCTCGACCTCGGCGGCAGCGCCCGGCTGGGCAGCGGTCCCTTTGTGTTCGAGGGCGACGAGTACACAACCGCGCCGTGGGATCCGCGCCCGAAGTTCCTCCACATCAAACCAGCGGCGGCGTGCGTGACCCGCCTCGAACTCGACCATCCCGACATCTACCCGACACTGGCGGAGTACCGCGCGCCGTTCATCGAGCTCGCCCGCTCCATGCCCGACAGCGGCCTGCTGGTGCTCTGTGCGGATGACCCGGAGTGCGCGGCGCTCGCCGCGCATGCCCGCTGTCGTGTGCTGACCTACGGCACCGGCGCGGAGCCGGATTGGCGGGTGCAGGTCGGCGACGACCACGACGGCCGGCAGCATTTCACCGTCACGCACGAGGCCGACTCGACCGCGGTGACCCTCACCTTCCCTGGCGTCCACAACGCACTCAACGCGACAGCCGCCCTGCTGCTCGCCACCGATTGCGGCGCGCCGTGGCAGGCGATCGTCGGCGCGTGCGCCACCTTCAAGGGGCCGGCACGCCGATTCGAGGTCCGCGGCGACGTCGACGGGGTCACCGTCGTCGATGACTACGCGCACCATCCGACCGAGGTGGAGGCCACCATCGCCGCCGCGCGCCTGCGTTACCCGGGACGCCGCATCGTCGCCATCCACACGCCGCACACCTACTCGCGCACACGTACGCTTCTCGAGGACTACACGCACAGCTTCACCGGCGCGGGACTGGTGGTCCTCGGCCCCATCGAGGCAGCCCGCGAGCGCGGGATGGCCGCGGGGATCAGCAGCCACGACGTCGCGGCGCGCGCCGCCGCCAGCGCGCCGGTGCACGTCGTGGCCTCATCGGCGGAGGCGATCGCGCTCATCCAACAGGTGGTGCGCGACGGTGATGTGCTCCTCGTGCTCTCGCTCGGCGGATTCGACAAGATCGCCGGTCGACTGGTCAGCGAACTGGAGGCCTCACGTGTCCGCTGAGTGGCTGCAGCGCTGGCCCGGCGCACGCCGCAACGAGCCGCTGGCACGCCACAGCCAGTACGGCATCGGTGGTCCCGCCGACTTCTTCATGCGCATCGACGACCTGGCCACCCTCCCCGAGCTGGTGGCTCGATGCACGGAGTCGGGCGTGCCGCTGACTGTCGTCGGTGCCGGCAGCAACGCGCTCATCCTCGATGGCGGGGTGCGCGGCCTGGCGGTGCGGCCGATGAGCAAGGAGATGACGATCGGCGACACCGTGGTGACACTCGCCGCCGGCGCGATGATGCCGCGGGTGGCGCTCGACCTCGCCCGCGTGGGCGTCACCGGCATGGAGTGGGGCATCGGGGTGCCCGGCAGTTGTGGCGCCTCGGTGTGGGGCAACGCGGGCGCCTTCGGCGCCGAGGTCGCAAGCACGCTGGTCGACTGTGAGGTGGTCGCCCCGGACGGGACGACCCGCTGGATCGGTGCGGCGGACTGCGGGTTTGCCTACCGCGACTCGCGGTTCAAGAACGACCTGCGCGGTCATGTCGTGATGCGAGGCCGCTTCACCGTCTCACGCGATGAGATCCCCTCGGTGCGCGCTCGCACCGACGCCGTGCAGGCCGAGCGCAAACGCACGCAGCCCTACGGCGTGCGCAGCCTCGGGAGCACTTTCAAGAACCCACCAGGCGATTTCGCCGGCCGGCTCATCGAAGAGGCCGGCCTCAAGGGCCGCAGCCATGGCGGTGCCCAGATCTCGCCGAAGCACGCCAACTTCATCCTCAACATCGAACGCGCCACCGCCACCGACGTGCTCGCGCTCGTTGACCTGGCGCGCGACGAGGTGGCCTCTCGCTTTGGGGTCGCCCTCGAGCGCGAGATCGTGGTCCTCGGTGAGCCCCTGCTCGCGCAGACCGCCGTGCGGGGTGCATCGTGACCACGGTCGCCTGCATCTTCGGCAGCCGGTCAGTGGAGCACGAGGTGTCCGTGATCACCGCGCAGCAGGCGATGGCGGCGCTTGCGCCGCATCACCGCGGAGTCCCGGTGTATGTCGCCAAGGATGGTCGCTGGTACACCGGCGACGCGCTCACCGACCTGCGGCGCTTCGGTGACGTCCAGGGCCTGCTCGCCGACTGCACGGTGGTCACGCCGGTGATCGATCCCTCGCGTCCGAGGATGACCCTCCTTCCGGTGGTCACGCCACGGCGAGGCCGATTCGGACGGGGCACGGACGATGCGGTCGACATCGATGTCGCCATGCCGCTGGTGCACGGCAACCTCGGCGAGGACGGCACGTTGCAGGGATTGCTCGAGATGGCGGGCGTGCCGTACACCGGCAGCGGCGTGGCCGCGTCAGCCACGGCGATGGACAAGCGTCTCGCCAAGACCGTGCTGCGCGCCGCCGGCCTGCCGGTCCTGGACGACGTCTGCATCGACCGCGAGCAGTGGCGCGCCGACGCAGGGGCAGTGGTCGAGCGTGCCGAGTCCTTCGCGCCCTACCCGCTCTACGTCAAACCGGTCAACCTGGGGTCGAGCATCGGCGTGGCGCGCGCCGCCGATCGCACCGAGCTGAACGTGGCCGTCGAGGTGGCGCTGACGTATGACCAGCGCTGCATCGTCGAGGAGGCCCAGGAAGGCATCGTCGAAATCAACTGCGCGGTGCTGGGCGATGAGAGCGGCGCGCGCGCGTCGCTGCTCGAGCAGCCCACCAAGCGCGGACTGCTGAGCTACGACGACAAGTACCGATCGAAGGGCGGCAAGGTGGCCGCCCCAACGAGCGGGATGAAGAGCGCGCAGCGACTCATTCCAGCGCCACTCGACGCCGCCCTGGCCGAACGGATCACACAGGCAGCATTGGATTCCTTCGCGGCTGTCGGCGCGGCAGGTGTCGCGCGCATCGACCTGATGGTGGACGCGGCGACAGACACGCTCATCGTCAACGAGATCAACCCGATCCCGGGTTCTCTGTCCTTCTACCTGTTCGAGCCCGCGGGGACATCGTTCACCGCGCTGCTCGACGAATTGATCGAAATCGCGCAGCGCCGCCACGCGCGCCGCGCCGCGAGCACCGCGGTCTTCGAACACTGGATGCTCGGCGGCGGTCCCAAGTCGTCGGCGTGAATGGCGAGCAGCTGCCCTCGGGGGGGCAGGAGAGCACCGCGCGCGCCGGTGAGCAGCCGCGCGCGGCCCTGTTCGAAGCCGGGACGGGCCACCCGCTCCTGCTTCTCCACGGCTGGGGCGCTACCAAGGAGTTGATGCTCCCCATCGCCCAGCGATTGACGGGATACCACGTCATCGCCCCCGATCTCCCCGGGTTCGGCGCCACCGAACCACCGCCACGCGCATGGGGCGTCGACGACTACAGCGCCTGGGTGATCGCGCTGCTGGATCGACTCGGCGTTGAGCGCACCCACGTGGCCGGCCACTCCAACGGCGGCCGGATTGCCATCGCGCTGGCAGCAACCCGGCCGGAGCGTGTCGACAAGCTGGTGCTCACCGACAGCGCAGGGATCCGTCCGCGCCACGGGTTGCGCTACCACTGGCGGGTGCGCACCTTCAAGCTGCTGCGCGCGACGGCACGGTCGCGACTGGTGCCCGCGGGGATGCGGCGCGCGGCTGGGCAGCGCGCCGACCGCCGTGGCAGCACCGACTACCGCGTCGCATCGGGAACGCTGCGTGCCAGCATGGTGCGGCTGGTGAACGCCGACCTGCGTCCGCAGCTGGCTGCGCTGCAGGCTCCGACCCTTCTCATCTGGGGCGACCGCGACCAGGAGACGCCGCCGGGCGACGCGAGGACGATGGAACGGCTCATCCCCGACGCCGGCCTGGTCATGCTCGAGGGCTCCGGCCATTTCGCCTACGCCGAGGAGCCGGACCGCTTCTGCCACATCGTCGATGTGTTCCTCGGTGGCGGGGCCGGATGACCGCGGTGCTCGCGGCCTTCCTCGTCGTGCTCGGCGCCGCCGCCTGGCTGTGGCTGCTCGCCCGCGCCACGCTGGTGGCCGCGCGGATGTACCAGATCGAGGAATACGAGGCGGGGCGGTTGTTCGCCTGGGGTGCCAGGCGCGCGTGGCTGCTGCACCGCGCCGTTCTCGTCGCCGCCGTCGCGCCCGCCGCGGTGACCATCGCCGCGTTGGTCGACCCGTCGGCTGCGTCGCTGCGCCCGCTGCTCGCGGGCACGTGGCTCGCCGGCGCCCTCGTCGCGCAGCCCGCGTGGAAGTGGCTGCCACCCAAGAAAGCGCTGGTGTTCACGCCGCGGCTGCGCCGCCTGCTCGGCACCGCAGCAGTGCTCGCAGTGCTTGCCGCGGCCGGCGTTTGCGTGGCTGTGCTGCTGGCGCCGGTGTGGTTCGCCGGGGCGCTGGTGGTCGTCGCCACCGCCGGGACCACGCTGCTGAGCATGGTGCTCCTGGTGGCGGCGAACGGCGTCAACCGGCCGGCCGAGGCTCGCGTGCGGGCCGGCTTCCTGCGCGCGGCGCACCGGCGCATCGAGCAGGTGGACCCGCTGGTTATCGCCGTCGCCGGCAGCTACGGCAAGACGTCGACCAAGCACATCCTCGCCCATTTCCTCGAGCAGTACGGAACGACACTGGCGACACCGAAGAGCTTCAACACGCTGATGGGTGTCTCTCGGACCATCAATGACCTGCTCGAGGACCGGCACCGCACCTTCATCGTCGAGATGGATGCCTACGCGCCCGGTGAGATCGCGTCCATCTGCGCGCTGGTGCGGCCGCGTCACGCCCTGCTCACCTCGGTCGGTCCGCAGCACCTGGAGAGGTTCGGCAGCGTGGACCGCATCGCCGACGCGCTGTACGAAACCCTGGACGCCCTGCCTGCGGCGGGCTTCGCCGTCGTCTACGCGGGCGATGCAGCCACCGCGGTGCTGGCCACGCGAGCCCGCGCCATGGGGCGCGAGGTCATCAGCTACGGCATCGAGGGCGATGCCGTCGATCTCGATGTTGTTGCCGAGGATGTCCAGATCACGGGAAGCGGGTCGAGGTTCACCTGGAGGTGGCCGGTGGCCGGTCTGGGCCACGAGGTGACCGTTCCGCTCCTCGGACGTCACCAGGTGCTCAACGTCAGCGCCGCGCTCGCCGCCGTCCACCGGCTGGGGCTGCCGCTGGAGCCCGCGCTGGCTGCCGCGGTCACGCTTGCGCCTGTCGACCACCGCCTGCAGCCCGTACCCACCGGCAACGCGATCACGGTCATCGACGACTCGTACAACGCCAACCCGGTCGGGGTGCACAATGGGCTCGAGGTTCTCGGCGAGCTGGACGCGCGCCAGCGCATCCTGGTGACGCCGGGCCTGGTCGAGCTCGGGGCGCTGGAGGACGACGAGAACCGGCGCTACGGGGAGCACGCCGCGCGCGTCTGCGACCACGTCATCGTCATGGAGGCGCGCCCGGCACGGGCGCTGCGCGAGGGGCTTCGCGCCGGCGGCATGGCTGACGACCGCGTGCACGTGGTGCGCTCGCTCGCCGAGGCCACGGCAGTGATCGGCCGGATCGCGACGGCCGGTGACGCGGTGCTGTTCGCCAACGACCTGCCCGACACATATCTCGGTGCTGCCTGACGAGGTCCGCTGCGCGCAAAGCGGTCGTGGGGCTGGATTCCACCCCATAATGTGCCAACCGGCGCACAGGGCCGACACGTCCTCGCTCACGTCCTCACATCGATGCCCCAGCACCTTCACGAGCGCCCCTCGCGCGCGAGCCCGCCCCTCGACGACGTCGCCGCGCGCCGTGCCCAGGTGCGCGCCGTCGCCGCCGGCCTCGTGGACGGGCCGCGCATGGGGCGGCGGTTCCATGTCCCGGCCGGCGTGCCACTGGCGGCGTCGCCCCGACGACGTCGCCACGGGCCGCGACGCGGCCCGCCGGTGGTGCGGAGCCACGGTGGTCCCACCGTGCGGCGGCTCGCCGCCGCCGCGGTCCTGGTGGTGCAGCTCGGCATCCTCGCCGCGCTGCTCGTCTCGCCGGCATTCAAGGTGCACACCGTCGACGTCAGCGGCGACCGCCTTCTGACTCGCGATGCCGTCCTGGCCGCGGCGCAGGTTCCGCAGTCGAGCCTTTTCACCATCGACGGCGATGCGATCCGCACGCGGCTCGCCGCGCTGCCATGGGTGCACACAGCCACGGTGACGACGCAGCTGCCCTCGACCCTGAAGATCGCGGTGACCGAATGGCAGCCGGACGTGCTCCTCCGGCATGGAGGAGACAGCACCTTCGTGGCCGCCAACGGCGCGACGCTCGCCTACACGCAGGCGACCGCCGCGGATCGACAGGGTGTCCCGCTGCTCCTCGACTATCGTGCGGGCGCTGCGCAGCAGCTGGTGAACGGCTTCGCCGACCTCCTGGCCGGCGCGGCGCAGCGCTGGAAAGCGACATTCGGCTGCACGCTGGACGCCTTCGTGATCAGCAACAGCAACGTCTTGTCAGCGTGGTGCCGCAGCGGCTGGCAGGCGGTGTTCGGTGCGCTGGACAGCAGCAATGCCGTGGCCGCCATCCCCGGTCAGCTCGAGGTCCTGGCCGCGCTGAAGGGAAGGATCAACTTCGTCAAACCCGGCTTCGGCTACGTCAACCTCGAGAACACGAGCGCGCCCGCGATCGGCGGCAAGCCCGGCGAACCGGCCTCCCTGGTCAGCGACATCGCCGGCAGCGCGTTGCCCACCACGGCGCCGCCATCGAGCTCGGCCGCCACGTTACCGCCGACGGCGGCCGCGTCGCCGACGCCCACACCAACAACGACGCCGCGGCCCACACCGACGCCGTACATCTTCAACCTCACGCCGCCCTCGCCGCAGCACTGACGCTCAGTCGCGTGCCCACGGACGGGCGATTCGCAGCGCGCTGAGGATGGCGCGTGTCGCCGGCGAGCGGTTGAGCGTGATGAAATGGATGCCGGGTGCGCCCGCCCGCAGCAGCTCACTGCACTGCAACGTGGCCCAGGCGACGCCGAGTTGCAGGACCGCGGCCGGGTCGTCAGCCCTGGACGCGAGGGCGCTGCGTAACGCAGCCGGGATCGATGCACCGATCTTGGCCGTGAAACGGGTCACCTGGTCGACGTTGGTGATCGGCATGATCCCCGGGACGATCGGCACGTCGATGCCGACCTCGCGAGCGCGGGCCAGGAAGCTGAAGTAGACGGAGTTGTCGAAGACGAGCTGGGTGATGAGGAACCTCGCCCCCGCCTCCACCTTCTGGAGAGCGGCGGCGACGTCGTCCTCGAGGCTGGCGGACTCGACGTGCTTCTCCGGCGAGCAGGCCGCCCCCACGCAGAGGTCTGCGTTGTCGGTGAGCAGCCGAACCAGCTCGCTGCCGTAGCGCAGCCCGCCCTCGTGCGGGATGAACGCGCCCTCGCCGTCGGGGGGATCGCCGCGTATGGCCAGCACGTTGTCGATGCCGATGGCCTCGTACTGGCGGATCTCCTCGAGCAGGTCGTCAACCGTCGAATCCCGGCAGGTGAGGTGGGCCATCGCCAGCAGATCGGTCTCAGCGTGGAGGCGCTCGACGAGTCGCACCGTGCGGTCGTCGCGACTGCTGCCGCCGGCGCCGTGGGTCACCGACACGAAGGCGGGCTCGAGGTCCGCCAGGGCCGCGATGGTGGCGAACAGCCTCTCCGAGCCCTGGTCGTCACGCGGGGGGAAGAACTCGAACGAGAAGAGCGGCTCGTGACGCGCAAACAGGCTGTCGATGCGCATGGGCGTGATGGTGACGCACCGAGCCGGTTTGTCGCCGCGGCTGCTGGTAGGGTTGCCGCCGTGCTGGCAGTACGCGCGGTCAGGTTCGGCGGTGACGACCCCGTGGCCAACCTCGACATCGGCGAGGTCCCTGACCCCAGCCCGGGACCCCGGGAGGTTCTGCTGGCGGTGGAGGCGGCGTCCCTCAACCACCACGATCTCTGGACCCTGCGCGGCGTCGGATCGCGCCCCCTGGTCGAGCCGCAGGTGCTCGGTTGCGACGCCGCCGGCACCGTTCTTGCCTACGGCGACGGCGGGCCGCTCGACGGGGACCCGCCGGTCGGGGCCGCCGTGGTGGTCCACAGCGTGATGACCTGCGGCCACTGCCGGGCCTGCCGATCCGGGGACGAGCTCCACTGCCCGCGGATCGGCCTGCTCAGCGAGCCGCCCTACCCGGGGACGCTGGCCGAACGCCTGGTCGTCCCCGCCGCCAACGTCCTGCCGCTCCCCGAGGGGGTCGACGTCGTCACCGCGGCATGTCTTCCGACCGCGTACCTCACGGCATACCGGATGCTGTTCGTCCGCGCCGGGCTGCGACCGGGTCAGCGGGTGCTCGTCCACGGTGCCACGGGCGGTGTCGCCAGCGCGGCCATCCTGATCGGCAGCGCCACCGGCCTGACCGTCTACGCCACATCGCGCGACGAGGCCAAGCGGACCGCCGCCGTCGAGTTGGGTGCGACCGCGACCTTCGCCACCGATCGCGACGCCGTCAAGCAGGTCCTGGCCGCCACCGACGGGGGCGTCGACGCGGTGCTCGACACGGTGGGGGAGGCGACGTGGGACTTCTCCCTGCGCGTGACCCGCCCCGGCGGCACGGTGGTGGTCTCGGGCGCCACCTCGGGTCCCAACCCGCCCGCGCAGCTGAACCGCATCTTCTGGCGCCATCTCACCATCGCGGGCAGCAGCATGGGCACGCGTGACGAGCTCGCCCGCCTCGTCGAGCTGTGTGCCCGCGGCCGTCTGCACCCGCTGATCGACTCGGTGCGCCCGTTCGGCGAGGCCAGGGAGGCGTTCGCCGCCCTGGCCCGCGGCGACCGCCGCGGCAAATTGGTGCTCCGGCCCCGCTGACGGCGGTTTACAGGTCGCCGTCCCGGTGGCATGATGGCCCGCGCTGCGCGGCCCGACTGGGGCTGCGGCCGCGGGGTCTCGTCCGACAGGTGTAGTTTTGGCGAGGCCCTGTTGGCTTAACAGGAGCGGGGCAGGTCCCCGCTCCTCGCATGGTCGGAATGAATCCGACCATGCTCACCTCACCCCTCGGCGCACCTCGTGCGCCGCTCCGCTTCGGGGGGGGGATTGGTCTCGGGTGGCAGTCGGCCGGGGCCTTGGAGCGCCCTTTGCCCTGTGTCCTTGCAGGCCACATCTTGTGGCATACTCCGGCGGCAAACTCAGCATCTTGCGGTTTTGCCCTCGATTACCCCTATCTAAAGGGCAAGGCCCCGGCTATACTCAGAGGCCAAGTTGACCCGTTCTCGCCGCGTCTTTGCACTCGATCTAGGAACGACGAAGGTCTGCTGCGCCGTCGCTGAGCTGGACAGCACCGGGTTGCGTGTCGTCGGCGTGGGTGAGGCCCCCTCGAGGGGGGTCAGGAAGGGGTCGATCATCGAGATCGACCGTGCCGCGGAGGCCGTTGCCGAGGCGGTCGACCTGGCCGAACAGATGAGCGGTGTGCCCGTCGACTCGGCGGTGGTCGGGCTGGCGGGCACCAGCATCACCTCCCAGAACTCGCGCGGCGTCGTCGCCGTGTCCGCCGGCCACCGCGAGGTGCGGGATGCCGACGTCACCCGGGCGGTGGAGGCGGCGCGGGCCGTCAGCGTGCCGTCGGATCGCAAGATCCTCCACGTCCTCCCCCAGCAGTTCACCATCGACGGCCAGGAGGGAGTGCGCGACGCGCTCGGCATGGCGGGCACGCGGCTGGAGGTCGACGCGCACATCATCACCGGGACCACCACCGCCATCCAGAACATGATCAAGGTCGTGCACAAGGCCGGGCTGGACGTCGAGGACCTGGTGCTCCAGGTGCTGGCGTCGGCCGAGGCGGTGATCGGCGAGGACGAGCTCGACCGCGGCGTCGTCGTCGCCGACATCGGTGGTGGCACCACCGACGTCGCAGTTTTTGCCAAAGGCAGCATCATCCACACCGCGGTGATCCCCGTCGGTGGCAACCACGTCAGCGGTGACATGGCGGTGGGGCTGCGCTGCGACCTGGAGACCGCCGAGGCCACCAAGCGCGCGTACGGACACTGCCTGCAGCTGACCCTTCCCGCCGACGCCGAGGTGAAGCTGTTGCCGATGGGCTACGACGAACCCGTCAACGTCCCACAGCGTTTTCTCGCCGAAATCATCGGGCCGCGGGCGCGCGAGATGGCGCAACTGATCGCCGAACAGGTGGAGAAGGCGGGCCCGCCGAGCAGCTTCCCCGGCGGCATCGTGCTGACCGGCGGCGGCGCGTTGCTGCGCGGGTTTGCCGAGGTGATCCAGCAGGTGACCGACCTGCCCGCGCGCGTCGCCGCGCCGCACGGCGTCACCGGCATGAATGACGAGATCAGCGGGCCGCACCATGCCACCGTCGTCGGCCTGCTGCGGTGGGGCGCGCGCGGGAGGATGGGGCGCGGCGTGCAGCTGACCGGCAGGGCGCAGAACGGCAACGGCCAGCACGTGGGCGATCGATTTGGACGATGGATTCGTGAACTTTTCTGAACGGATGAAGTTGTACGGGCTGGATGGCGAGGAGCCGCCATCGGGTCCCGTCAGTCGTGGCAACAGTGATGAAACGACGCGTGCGGGGAAGTTTTCGCTGCGTCCGAAGAGCCGGCAGCGTGAGGAGACACCCATGAACGATCTCGACCGGACGCTGGAAGGGAATGCGCGCATCAAGGTTGTGGGTGTCGGTGGCGGCGGCAGCAACGCCGTCAACCGGATGATCCAGAGCCGCCTCAAAGGGGTCGAGTTCATCTCCGTGAACACCGACCACCAGGCGCTGCAGCTCAGCAACGCCCACAAGAAGGTGCGCATCGGATCCAAGCTGACCCGCGGGCTCGGCGCGGGTGGTGACCCGGTGCGCGGCGCGGAGGCCGCCGAGGAATCGCGCGCCGAGCTCACCAAGCTTCTCGAGGACTGCGACATGGTGTTCGTGACCGCGGGCATGGGCGGCGGCACGGGCACCGGCGCGGCCCCGACCGTCGCAGAGATCGCTCGCGAGCAGGGGGCGCTGACCATCGGCGTGGTCACCAAGCCTTTCAAGTTCGAGGGACTCAAGCGGCAGCGGTGCGCAGACGACGGCATCGCCAACCTCCAGGGGCGCGTCGACACCCTCATCACCATCCCCAACGAGCGGCTCATGCAGGTGGTCGACAAGAAGACGCCGATCACCGAGGCATTCAAACTGGCCGACGACGTTCTCCGCCAGGGCGTTCAGGGGATCAGTGACCTGATCGTGTTCCCAGGCCTGATCAACCTCGACTTCGCCGACGTCAAGGCGATCATGTCGGGCCAGGGCGCGGCGCTCATGGGCATCGGGTTCGGCAACGGCGACACGCGCGCCGCCGATGCCGCGCGCGACGCGGTGGCCAGCCCTCTCCTCGAGACCACCATCGCCGGCGCCAAGGGCATCCTGCTCAACGTCACCGGTGGCCCGGACCTGACGCTCTACGAGGTCAACGAAGCCGCCCAGCTGGTGAGCGAGTCGGCCGACCCCGACGCGCAGATCATCTTCGGTACGGTCATCGACGAGCAGATGAAGGGCGAGGTGAAGATCACCGTGATCGCCACCGGCTTCACCGGACAGATCGATGTGCTGGGTACGCTCGCCTACGAGCCGGTGGCGAGGTCGGTGACCGCTTCCCCAGCCTTCACCATCGGCGGCCGTTCCTCGAGTCCGCCCAACGCGGATGACCTCGACATCCCGGCGTTCCTCCGGGACCGTCGTTAGGGACCCCGTCATCCAGCAGGGGGCCTCGCCTCGCCGAGGCCCCCTGTTTATGCCATGAAGTGCCCATACTGCTCACAGCCCGAGTCGAAGGTCGTCGACTCGCGCGACTCCGAGACCGGTGAGGCGATCCGCCGGCGCCGGGAATGCCTCGTCTGCCACAAGCGCTTCACCACCTACGAACGTGTCGAGGCGGTGCCGCTCTGGGTGGTCAAGAAGGACGGGCGACGCGAGGAGTTCAAGCGCAACAAGCTCCTCGGCGGCCTGGTCAACGCGTCCACCAAACGGGAGCTGGCATCGGCCCAGCTCGAGGCCGTCATCGACGACATCGAGAACGCGCTGCGCTCGCGCAACGTCACCGAGGTGCGCAGCCGCGAGATCGGCGAGATGGTGATGCAGCACCTTCGCGCCCTCGACGAGATCGCGTATGTACGTTTCGCGTCGGTGTACCGCTCGTTCCAGGACGTCGAGCAGATGCGCGCCACCATCGAGGACGTGCTGGCCAATCCTCCGGGGACTCGTCCACCGGATGCACCGCGTCGTCGCCGCAAGCGTGCCGACGAGGGCAGCGAGCCGGCTCTCGACATCGGCAAATGACCGAGGCGCAGCAGCTGGCCTCTCGGCTGCAGCGCGTGCGCGGGCGG